>CAZUHD010000193.1:0-1514 GCA_964620415.1 uncultured Clostridium sp. | reverse complement strand
TTATATGAAAGATTAGCATTATCAACTAATAAAGATAAAGTATTAGAGTTAGCAGAAAAAGGACAAGAATTAAAGACAGGTAAAGATTTAGTAAAAGATCCATTTGTGCTTGAGTTTCTTGATATTAAAGAAAATACAGAATATCAAGAATCAGATTTAGAAAAAAACATATTAGAACATTTAAAAGAATTTTTATTAGAACTAGGCAAAGGATTTATGTTTGTCGGTTCACAAGTAAGAATAACTTTAGAAGAAGACCATTTTTATCCCGACTTAATCTTTTATAACAGGCTTTTAAAGTGTTTTGTTATAATAGATTTAAAAATTGGAAAGGTAACACATCAAGATATTGGACAAATGCAAATGTATGTAAATTACTATGATAGAGAGATTAAAAGTGAAGATGAAAACCGAAGCTGTTGGGATATTACTTTCTACATCAAGGAATAAAACAGTAGTAAAATATACATTACCAGAGGATAATAAAAATATTTTTTCTTCCATCTATAAATTACATTTACCAACTGAACAAGAATTAATTGATGCTGTAGAAGAAGAAAAGAAAAATTTAGAGTTAAATCAATAAATGTAATATAACAATTATTATAATTAAAATTACAATATTTAATGAAAAAGGAATTACTTTATATTCAAAAGATGGGGAATATAGTACAACTATATATAGATTTCAAATTAAAAGATTTGTAGCTGGATGTCCTTGGATTAAAGAAAATACGAGATATTTAGAAAGTAAAAATTATTTTTATGATAAAAATTTAACATAAAAAGATATTATATGGTATTTTTAAGGAAGGTAAAATGATAATTATTAATTCTTTAGTTAATATTTTGGAGCTTTTATGGATGTTTCTTATGACATACATAAAATACATAGGTATAGCAATATTAATTTTATTTATTGTAATATGGATACTTAAAACAAAGTCAATAAATAAGGTATTTAAGATAATATTAATGGTAATTATTTCAGCTGGTGTATGTATAATGCTAAGTAATTATAGTAATGAAACGATTGATGAAAAATATATAGAAATGAAAGAAATGGCTGATAATAAAAGTCTTATAGGATTATCAGAAGAAGTTGTTATTGAATTATTAGGAGAACCAAGATACAAATATACTGATAGGGAAAATAAAGAGAATTATATATATTTCGCAGGGACAATACGTGAAGAATGGCTTTGGGGTGAATGTTATAGCACCAAATATTATGAACTGCGAATAGGATTTGATGAAGACAGCAAAGTGGAATATGCATATATAAAAGAATCCACTTAAAAGATGTCAGCGACAAATTACAATTTATGTTAATAAGAAAAATAGTAAGTTGTAGAGGAGAAAGTTGAAAAATAATGAAAAATAAAACTTTTATAATAATTATACTTATATGTTGCTGTATAGTCACTATAGGATATTTTATCTGCCCCAAAAATATACAACAAAATGAAAATATAAGTGAAGAAAAAAAGTTTTTTGATAATAAGAATTTTTAT
>CAZUHD010000192.1:0-1565 GCA_964620415.1 uncultured Clostridium sp. | reverse complement strand
GTGAATGCAGATAAATTAATATTTTTTTGCCCTGTTTTCAGTAATAGCCTTGACTTTTATGCTATCAAATAATATATTTCATTTGTTGTTTGGACTTTGCTAAGGTATTTATAATTCTTTTATATTGTTAAATAATCAAGACTAAACACATAGTAAAAAGAGTAGAAATACAATTTTCTACTCTTTTTGTTCTTCTTAATTATCTCTATTTTACTTTTTCAAGTTCTATTGTAACTGGCTTACCATAATAATATAGAACTACTTTTATTTTATCTGTTGCATCATATTTTGTCATACCAAAGGTTTCATAAAAGTCCAATTTATTTCCATCAATAAAATTCTTGTTTGTTCTTCTGCTAGGGCTTAACGTACAGGTAAACTGTTTACCATCAGAATTTTCTACATAAGATTGTTCAACTTTTTGAGTTTGAGTACCAATTCCTCTAAAAGAATCGATTTGAATAGGGTCACTTTTAAATAAATACTCATTATATTTATTTTCAAATTCTTTTGATTCTTCGGATACTTTACCTTCAGAATATTCCTTATTAATTTTGTTTACACTTTCGCTAAGCTCTTCAGGAGAAAATGGAAATTCTACTTTTTCTATATTCGAAATAGTAACACCTATTTCAAACCCTGTATCTGATACTTTACTCGCATAAACTTTAAAATCTTCATTATCACAATTAACTACCTTATAGCTTTCAGTTGTTCTGTTATACATATTTTCTGGTACATCTAGTTCTGTATTCCAATTTCCTTTTAATGTCACAATATTTTCAGTTGATTCATCTCGTAATGTAATTTTTCCAAATGAAAAGTATAGTTTTTTAGATTTTGGATATGTGTCTGCATACATATTATATGTTAATTTCACAGAATTACTGTTTTTATCATGGGAAAATGGATACCCTTGTAAACCACAATTTAAGTAATTTTCATTATGTTCTCCAAATACATAATCCAAATTGTTTTCAGCACAATATTTTTCAAATGCTTGTTTATCGCTTCCTGCATATAGTATATTATTTTTTTCATCTCTTATAATTAAATCGCTTAAGTCTATATTATGCAAATTATCTAAGTCAAAAATATTTTTTATTTGTTCTGCAAATTTGAAGTCAAATTCTACATTTAAGTTTAAATCATCCATCATAAAATCAGCAATTTTTACTTCAGTTTCTATATTATCTAAAACTGTTCCTAAATTTTCCACTTCTGTATCTGATTTCATATAATCCATTTCTGGATTTGCAACATATCCGTTCTCTGCTGCTGTTTGAACTCCTTTATCTAATCCTCCACCAAAAAAGTTTTTTATATTTTCAATATTGCTTGCAAAAGCAACCCCAGATATAATAAAAATACTTAAAGTTGTAATGACTGCAATTCTTTTTTTCATAGTCAATTCCCTCCAATTTTTTAATATATTTTTTTGAGGATATTTATCTGTTCTTTTATCATCATTTTGAAATTTGGAAATAGCTACATACATTTTATATTTATCTAGTAGCTCTTTATCATTATTACTTTTCATTAGAACTATACCCCCTATCTTTTAA
>CAZUHD010000191.1:0-1665 GCA_964620415.1 uncultured Clostridium sp. | reverse complement strand
TGAGATGTGTAAAAAGTTTGAAGCATTATGGACACATGGAGATATGAAAAGGCTAAAAATTTTACAAAAAATAGAAGAACAAGAACATAGTAGTAAAAAGGCTAAAGGAACTGTACCTAATGGGGAGGAAGCTTATGAAAAATAAATGATGCATATCAAGAATTTTGAGAAAAAAGAGGAAAAGAAGATTATACAAAAGGTGGGATAAATAATGTTTGAATTAGAATATGGAGAAGCAGCGGTAGAAGTTTTAGATATATTAGATAATACAAATAAATCTGATGTGGATAAAATTCCATTAAGTTTTATTAAATTTTTAGTGGAAATAGCATCAGAAGATTATATAGTTAATCTAGATCATTCAAAGCCAATTAGTGAAATGAACTTAAAAGAAAAGACGAAAGAACTTCTTGGAGTCATATATATAAATTGGTGGTGTGATAAAGAAGATAGAGAAATTTATATGAAACAAATAAAAGAGCTAGAAATAAAGAAACAAGAGGAAATGAATGAAAAATATAATCCTGAAAAAATATTTGAAAACAAGAAACAAAAATCAACAAGTAACATAAAAAATGAAACAGTTACAATGATAGAATGTAAGGAAAATATTTTTAAAAGGATTTGTAACAAGATTTTAAAATTTTTTAAAAATAAAGGAGGAGATAATGATGAATAAAGAGCAAATAGATTTATTAGGTGAATATATAAAAGCAGGGAAAACAGCAATTCTAGTAGAAGAAATACCAGAAAGTGTAATCCAAAAGGGAGCTGTTGTAATTGATGCTAATTGTTCTAATTCAGAATTAATGGGTCATTTTGACAATTTTGAGTTCGTTGCTCCCAAATGGTATGATGAATTGATTGAAAGTAGCAAGACACATACACCAGTATTAATAATAAAAGATATAAATAAAGTGCCAGAAAAAGAACAGAGAAAATTCATAGAACTTCTTAAATATAAAAAAGTATATGTTCATAAAATTCCGGAAAATTGTATGATTTTTGTAACATATTCTGATTTAAAGGAAAACCCTATAGAGGAAGAAGTATATTCATTTATGGCGCATATTTAAGCAAAGGGGAATAAATTATGAGTGATTTTACTTTTTTAACAAAGAAGCAATGTTTTGGAGAAGATAAATTAGATATACTGGAAAAAAGAGGAACAAAAGCTGCAATAACAGATTTTTCTATTCTTTTAGGTGGATATTGTTCAGATTTTGACCATATTGTTAATGATAGATCACTAGAAGGAAGAACAGGACGCTATTGGACGAGGTCACCATATAACTTGGGAATGTCAGTGTATGGAGTTGATTATGATGGTGAAGTAGGAGGTAATCTACTTGATTCACGTAATTGTGCGGCTCGCCCAGCTTTGCCGTTCTCATCAATTGAGAAGATTCCTACGAATGGAGAGGAAGGAAAAAGAGCAGGAGATGGAATACTTGAAGTAGAATATGGATATTATCCACAAAAAGTGGCATCAAAAGATATGCAAGAGATATTAGAAAAAGAATATAGAAGTGGCAGAATTAAAAAAACTAATAATACCTATACAACAGATAAGACAAATCTTAATGATATGGATACTTCATTTCAACCACAAAATAATGCAGAATATAAGTATAATGGTAAAAGATATGTAAGAATTGAAGCAAA
>CAZUHD010000190.1:0-1687 GCA_964620415.1 uncultured Clostridium sp. | reverse complement strand
TCTTTTATAAGTTCTTGTTTCTTCTTTATCATCATAACTTTTATTATCAAATTGCATTAAATATTTTATGTATTTGTCACTTACACTATATAAATTTAATTTCATATCTCTCCTCCTAGAAAAATTAAGAGAAGTGTATCAAAAGTGATACCTTCTCTTGATTTTAACTTTCTCAATTTATATGGCTGTGAAACACCTGATTTATAACTCTCTCACTTATATGGCTGTGAAACACCACGATTTTATCTATATTTATTATACATTTTTTTAAGCAAAGTCAATCAGTATAAGCATAATTGTTAAAATAGAAAAAATTTCTCTAAATATTCAATTAAAAATAACGGAACATTTATTAAATTATCATCTTTGTGTAAATTCTTCATAGAAAATCTAATTCTTATATTAGGACTATATTTTTCATTATATACTTTTAAACTTGTATTCTTAATATTTTCACTTGACTTTACTTCTATTGGGATAATTTCATTTTTATATTGTAGTAAATAGTCTATCTCATATCTATTGTCAAAAGTAAAGTAATGCACATTTAATCCCATAGCTGTCAATGTCTGGAGTACATAGTTTTCAGTCAATGCTCCTTTAAATTCTTCAAATAATTTGTTTTTCTCTACCACAACTTTACTATCTAAGTCTGTCACTTTTCTTAATAATCCTACATCATTTAGATAAATTTTAAATGATGATAAATCATTGTAACTAATAAGTGGCATACTAGGTTTGGTTACATTATATATCTTAATTATTAAATTTGCATCTTTTAACCAATTTAATGCACCTTCATATTCTCTTGCTCTAGCACCATTTTTGGCTACTTGATATAAAAATTTTTTATTTTCTTTTGATATTTGAGATGGTATGCTGTTCCAAATTAAAGATATTCTATTTGCCTCTATATTACTTGTGTGTGTTGAAAAATCACTTTCATATGCTCTTAATATATTATCTTGTATTTTATTTACTTTTTCCATATCCTTTTCTTGTACCCAAGATTGTACTGCCTCTGGCATTCCACCTATCATAAAATATGCTTTTAATTTTTCGCTTAATCTATCAAAAAATATGTTAGGTATATTTTCTATTGTTTGAATTGATTCCATATATTAAACAAGATTTTCACAATTGTCTGCTTTTAAAAATTCTGTAAATGTCATTGGATACATATCTAAAAAATCAACTTTTCCTACTGGAAATGATGTATGTATTCCAAGTAATGAACCTGCACTTATAATGTGAAACTCATTAGCTTCTTCTTCAAAATATTTTAATGAATTTAGTGCATTTGGACATTCTTGAATTTCATCAAAAACTATTAAAGTTTTTCCAGGTACAATTGCTTTTCCATATATAAAAGATAATTGCTCTAATATTCTTGTGGGATCTTTTGTACTTTCAAATAAATTATATAGTTCTATATCGTGATCAAAATTGAAATAAGCTACTCCTTCATAGTTTTCCTTTCCAAATTGCTTTATTATATATGTTTTTCCAACTTGTCTTGCACCTCCTAGTATTAACGGTTTTCTATTTTTATCGTTTTTCCATTTTATTAAATTTCTATACACTATTTTCATCTCCATATTATAGTATATCATATATTTGCACATTTTTTTTAAATTTTTTATATTTTTTTACACACTTTTTACACATTATTTTAGCTTCAAAAAAA
>CAZUHD010000189.1:0-1703 GCA_964620415.1 uncultured Clostridium sp. | reverse complement strand
TCCCATGCACATGGTAATCATTTGTTTCCCAGAAGTTTTAGCTTTACTAAAAAGTCCATCCATATTAAATGCTATACGAGGGAGAAAGCCTAAATCTTCTAAAAAAGTAAATAATGGGAAGAAAATTGCCATGGGAGGAAGCATTACAGCTATTATCCAAGTAAGTGTTTGATAAACACCTAAAACTAGCATGTTTTTCAGCCATATAGGAGAATGTAAAAAATCAAATAAAATTAGCAATTTGTTTTGTATCCAGGAGAAAAAACTAAAAAGCAATTGGGATGGATAATTACTTCCCACAATAGTTAACCAAAAAATAATGCACAAAAACAGAATCATTATTGGTATTCCAAATTTTTTAGAAGTAAGTATTTTATCAATTTTAGTATCAAAATTCCTATAAGAGCTTTTATCATATTTACATACCTGACTAGAAACTTTAGCGGACATATTAACAAGTTCAGTAACAATTTTATCTTTAACAGAATTTCTGTATATGTTGCTGCTTTCAAGTATTTCATAGCTTTTATCTAGTGCTTTTTGTAAATTTTTATATTTATCAAAACTAAAATTAAACTTAGCTTCAATAGTTTGTAAAATATCTTGAGAATTATCAAGTAATTTAATACAAACAAATCTTCTAAGAAACTTTGGAATACATTTTATTTTACAAACCTCTGGCATAATATTGCCTATAGCTTCTTCTATTACATTTGAATATGTTATAGGAATATCTTTAACATTAAGAGAGTTAAAATTGGAAATAGTTTCTAAAAGCTTATTTAAAGTTTTCTTTTTTCTTGCAACAGTAGTAACAACTTTACAGCTAAGCAAATCTTCTAATTTAGGTATATCTATTTTAATTCCCTTTTTTCTAGCCTCATCAATTAAATTGACACAAACAACTATATTAGAAGTGATTTCCTTAATTTGAAATACTAAATTTAAATTCCTTTCTAAAGAAGTTGCATCAACAACTACAACTGTTATGTCAGGCTTTTCAAAACAAATATAATTTCTTGCAATTTCTTCTTCTTCAGAATTAGACATAATTGAATATGTACCAGGTAAATCAACAAATAAAAACTTGGAATTTTTATATTCACATATACCGAGAGGCATTACATACAGTTTTTCCGTGGCCAATTTCCTGTATGCTGATGCATTCCAGTTAAACCATTAAAAATTGTAGATTTACCAACATTAGGGTTACCTGCTAATGCAATTGTTAAACTACACTCTTTTTTTAATTTTTCAAAATCTTCATTGAGTAAATTATTTCCAGTAGAACTAGATGTAAGTCCCATATATACCTCCTTCCAGTAAAATTCAATTTATAATATGAAGTATATAATAGGATTGTTACTATGTACTTTTATTCATCCGAGAGATTTTTTAAACCATATTCAATTATTTGGTTTATAACACAATTAAAACTAATTTCATTTGATTCTGCAAGCTCTAAAATTTTATCAAAAGTTGTACCGCTAATTCTTATAGTTCGAGTTACGCTATCATTTGTTTTTGAATGTTTGGCAATTTTTAATTTTTCCATGAGATAAATTCCTTCTTTCATTTAAATTAATTAATATTGTATACAAATAAAAGTTAAAAATCAGTACACATAGCTTAAGCAAATTTCACACAGTTACAGTAATAACGAATGAAAATAAGAGAAGAAAAAAACATAGCAAAATAAAGGA
>CAZUHD010000188.1:0-1741 GCA_964620415.1 uncultured Clostridium sp. | reverse complement strand
TATTATTTTATTTAGGCTATTTAACAATAGAAAGCACAGATGGAGAAAAAGATATTTTGGCAATACCAAATAAAGTAATGAGAGGATTATATCAAGAATACTACTATAATTTATTAGATAACGAAGTGAACAATGAACTAACTAATAGGCAAGAAGATATTTACAAAGAAATTTCAAACGAAGGAAAAATTGAAAAATTAACTAAAGAAATTCACGAACTATTGCATAAATTATCTAATAGGGATTACATTAATTTTGATGAAAAAAATATAAAATTTGCATATAATTTAATATTAACAGAAATAAATGAATTTGAAATAATATCTGAACTTGAAGTTAACAGAAAATATATGGATTTACTGGTGCTTCCTAAAAGTAATACAAAGGATTATTATTCAATATTAATAGAATTTAAATACTTAAAGAAGAGTGAAGAAAACTTACTTGAAGAAACAAAGGCAAAAGCAAAAGAGCAGATTTTAGAATATAGCAATTTAGACAAAATAAAAAACATACAAAAGTTAAAAAAATACACAGTTGTAGCAGTAGTAGATGAACTATATGTTGATGAAATTTAATATGGATAGAAAAACAAAAAATTATCTACCAAACAAGACAAAATCTGATAAAAAGGTTAAATTTCCTAATCTTTATTAACATAAACAAAAAAGGGGGGAGCTCCAAGAGATTATGAAATTGCAGAATTAATTTTTTTATACTGTGAACTGTAACGATTTAAAATATAAATATAGATAACCATAAATTTAATTTGTGGTTATTTTTTTGTCTAAAAATGAAAGAAAATTTTTTTAATCAATTTACAAATTATGACAAATTTTTCTAATTCAAAATGTTACACTACTATTAAATCAAATTTGGACAAGCTATAAAAAAGCTAAGGGAGGTTTTATGGAGGTTAAATATTATGAAGATAAGAAGCTATTAATTTTTAAAATTACAGAAGAAATTGACGAGTATAAAGTAAAAGAAATAAGGAGGAGGGCAGATTATGAAATTGAAAGATTTATGCCTAAAAGAGTTGTATTTGATTTTGATAGTGTTACTTTCATGGATAGTGCGGGAATAGGAATGGTGATAGGTAGATACAAACAAGCGGCTATGTTAGGTGGAAAAACAGAACTTGCAAATTTAACTCAAAGTGTAAGGAAAATATTTGAGTTAAGTGGAGTTTTAAAATTAATTCCAGAAGTTAATTTACAAGAAGAATTGAGTTTAACAAATGAATAAGGAGGAAATTTAATGTTAAGTGAGAATGAGATGAAACTAGAGTTTATGAGCAAATCTAATAATGAGGCATTTGCAAGAATAGCAGTTGCAGCATTTGTATCAGGTCTTGATCCAACGATAGAAGAAATAGCAGATATAAAAACAGCAGTATCAGAAGCCGTTACAAATTCAATAGTTCATGGATATGAAGATAAAATAGGATTAATAACCATAATTTGTAAAATTAAAGATAGAGAAATAACAATTGAAATATCAGACAATGGAAAAGGCATAGAAAATGTGGAAATGGCAAAACAACCTTTATACACAAGTAAACCTAATCTAGAAAGGTCTGGTATGGGATTTACTATAATGGAAAGTTTTATGGATGAGTTAAAAGTTGAATCAGTTTTAGGAGTTGGAACAAAAGTTACTATGAAAAAAGTTCTAAAAGAATTGGAACAAGAAAAGGGGCTTAGCTTAATAGAAGCTCTAGAAGGATAAACAAAAGAAA
>CAZUHD010000187.1:0-1797 GCA_964620415.1 uncultured Clostridium sp. | reverse complement strand
TGTTAAAGAACAAGAAGAAAAAGATTTAAAGAATTTGATAAAAGAAGAAAATTTAAATGAAGAAGAAACAAAAAAATTTATAAGCAATTCTTTTAGAGATGGACAAGTCAAAACGAATGGAACTGATATTGAAAAAATACTTCCACCAATGAGAAGATTTGGAGGAAATAATAGAGCAGAAAAAAAGCAAACAATTATAGAAAAGGTACTAAAATTCTTTGAAAAATACTTTGGAATTATTAGACTTAAAGAAGAAAATGATGAAATACAATATGACTTTTCAAATAATGAAGAGTATGATGATACTAGAATGGTGGCTGAAGAAGGAGAAAAATATAAATTAAATGCAAAAAATGAAAATTAAGGATGACACCTATCATAGAATTACTAGGTAATTTAAATCGTTTTAAATAAATATTATAAGAGATAAGAATAAGAAAATATAAAAAAATATATAAAATTATATGTTTATTATACGAGGAGGAAATATGAGTAACAAAAAAATAGCTATAACAAAAAATGGCTATGATATTTTAAGAATAAGCGAAGCAGCAAGTGACGGAAATAATTGCGAATTTAAGGTATGTCCCATGATACATTCACAAGATATTAATATTTATTATATGCAATTGTTTTCAGAACCAAAATATTTTGAATTTGATAGAAATAAAAAATTAACAATTACATATCATAAGGCAAATGAAAATAAAGAAACTAAAATACATCTTAAATTAGAAAATGAAAGTGGAGTAGAATATAAAGACTTAAAACTAACTAAGTTATTAGATCCTAATGTAAATACAGAAATACCAATACCACTATTAAAAATTACAGTTCCTGATGAAGTATTATATAAAGAGTATAGAAAGAAAAATTATCATACTCAATTTGAAATTGGAAATAACAACATTATAGAAGTTTATTTAACTAAGAAGGGATATAAAGATTCTAATTTATTTGACAAATGGAAAAATTTAAATTTCTTTTTATTTGCTAATTCATTCCAATACTTTGCGACAGGACAAAATGAAAAGTATGCTGCACAAAATTTATATGCAAAATTGTTATTAAAAGATGAAAGTCCAATAAATATGAAAACTGACGTTACAGACGATATTGGTATATCAATTAATATTGTCAATAATCCTAATATAAAAACATCAAAAGTGTGTATGCTATTTATCGAAAATGCAGCATACCTTGGATTCCTTGGAGGAAGTCGAGTATTTACAGATAAATTTCCAAATGGAAAATTAGCGTATAAATATGATTTAGATAATGATAAATATTTTAATAGTGAAGAAAAAGAAAAATGGGAGAAAATATTTCAAAAAGAATTTGAAAAGTTAAACGAATGGATTGCTTTAAGTGATGGAAAATATGATAAACAATTTGAAAATTGAAAGGAGTTTAAATGATTGACATTACAGGTGACACTTATGCAGATTTTTTAAGATTGAAAGAACATAAATTTTTTGTACAAACTGAATGACTACATAAGAGAGTCATTTCAGAATATGCTATTGAAAACAATCAATATATAGGTAGTATAATATCTTTATTAGAATATTTCATTTATTTATAAAAAATAATTCTAAACAATCATGGAAAATAGTAGGAATGGATAGAATTAGATTAGAAAATTATAAATCAGCAACATATAAAATATCTAGAAAATTGAATGATTAATAAAAAATATTGTAAAATAATAGAAGGAAGGTAGTAGTACAATGGGAATAGGAAAATTAAAAGAAGTTGATTTAAGAGAACTATGGCAACATGAACAATATGATTTTT
>CAZUHD010000186.1:0-1824 GCA_964620415.1 uncultured Clostridium sp. | reverse complement strand
TATTCCTAAATTCATATTATTTTTACCTCATAAACCAAAGCTATCAAAATCTTTGATTTCACTTCAATTTTGTTTTACAAAGAATATAGAAATATAGAATATATACATTATTATTCTATGTTTTATTCTATACTTTGTCAATTATTTTATATAAATTCTTAATTAAAATTAAATTTAATATTAGTGGTGATAGGCTTTGGAGTTACGACTTCAGGCTTTGAGCCCTAAGAGCTTACATTATTCTTTTACTTATTTTCAAAACTTTTGTATATTGATGTATAACCAATAAGAAGTTTTTTATTCATTTGATTGTTATATTTTATAATTTATCTATAATTATTTTTAGTATAACATAAAAAATTTTGTGGCTATATGATCGATATAAACAAGCAGTTCCCAAATGTTCACGTAAATTTTTCATGAAAATCAAGACAGATAAATAAAAATATGCTATAATATTTACTATGAGATTGGAGTTGGAGATAATGACGATATTAGAAGTTTCAGATTATTTAAATAAAAAAATAAATGAAAGTGGAGATTTTATAAGAATTACGTTTTATGAAATAAGGGTAAAATATAATTTATCAACAGAGGAAACAGATACTTTTTTAAAAGTTGCCAAAAACAAATTTGAGAATTTAGGATATAATGTTTATTTTACTAATGCTAAATATGAATATAAAAATGATAAGAGGATAGTGCAGCCTAATGAACTTATAATAGCAATAAAAGATTAAAAGAAAAATAAAAGATAATTATATTAGTATAAAAAATAACAGAACAATAAGAGGGGAGAAATGAAAGACATAAATGTTTTTGGTATAGTAGAGCTCGCTAATGGAAACAGTGCAACTATTTTAAAAAGTGAAAAAGATATGTATAAATGAAAGTGAGATAAATAAAAATATATTTTTAATATATTAAGTATATAAATTATACCAGGAGGTTTTAATATGGAATTTGAAAAAGTTATTAGAGAAAGATTTTCAGTTAGAAAATTTAAAAATAATTCAGTTAGTGATGATTTAATAAATAAAATATTAGATGCTGGAAATCTAGCACCTACAGCTAAAAATAATCAACCACAAAAAATATATGTAGTAAAATCAAAAGAAGGATTAGAAAAAATAGATAAAGCAAGTCCATGCAGATATAATGCACCAGTTTGCTTAATTGTTGCAAGTGATAAAAATATTGCATGGTCAAAAGAAAATTATTCAACTTATGAAATGGATGCGTGTATAGTAGCAACTCACATGATGTTAGAAGCTACAAATATAGGAGTAGATAATATATGGATAGAAATGTTTGATAAAGATATTATAAAACAAGAATTTAATTTAGGTGAAAGCATTGAACCAATTTGTCTTATTCCTTTAGGATATAAAACTGATGACTGTATGCCTTCGCCGATGCACAATAAAAGAAAAGATATATCAGAAATAATAGAATATGAGTAATTTGTAAAAATTCTAAAAGAATTATTTATAACTTTTTTTATTACAATATCCATTTTTGCATTAATCTTTGTATATATTACAAAGATAAGAATTACAAATGTCGCAAAATTTGTAAAGGATTAATTATAGAATTATTTTTCAAACAGGTGGATAACAAGACAATGATGTTTATGAATTAAACTATAATTAACAACTTACAATTTTGTAATTTGATAGATATATGATTATGTAGGGAGATTATTAATGGAAAATAATTTAAACTCAAATTCAGATTTCCTAGAATGGAAAAATAATGGTAAAACTGTTGTTGCAGAAAGTAAAATAAAATGGCTATTTATAAGAAATTATACAATAATAGCAT
>CAZUHD010000185.1:0-1925 GCA_964620415.1 uncultured Clostridium sp. | reverse complement strand
TAGTGCTAAAGATACTAGTAGGTTACCCTGCTGGGAAAATAGGTCATCGCCAGTTTTATATTTTCCTCGTTAGCTCAGTTGGTAGAGCGTCCGGCTGTAAAGCAGATTTTTAAATCTAAATGTTAGCAGCTCTATAAGGAAACTTATAGATGAAAAAGGTGGCTAATTCGGTGAAACTCGTAACAAGTAATGTTGACGACAATACCGAGCAAGGTTTGAAACTATGTGTAGAGACTTTATACCACCTACCTAAGTTGAAAGATATGGTAAAGAGAAAGTCCAGACTACAAATTAGAATAAATCTAATGCTAGTGAAAATTAGTGTAGTGCAGTAACCGGCAGGTCACTGGTTCGAGTCCAGTACGAGGAGCCAAAACATAGGGGTTTGAACATATTTCATGTTTATTTGAAAATAGTTCAAACCCTATTTATTATTGACTTACAGACTTTCAATATTATCATAGAGAAGGATACAAAATTATCTCGGATACGATAGAGAGATCATACTCTCATGGAGGTGGCTTACACCTTAACAGCCTAGTAGGTCATACATATCTTGTGGCTAGGAATACTATGTAAGAGTTTAAACATAATACGAAAGCACATAGTAATAAAACAGAACATTATAAAATAAATGGAGTGATAATAAATGAAATATGTATCTTTAATACACGCTTTAAATCTTCCATGCAAATTAGATACTTTTGGAGATTGGCATATATTTGCTATTCAATGGGAAAAACCTCATATTTTAGAATCTAATAATAGTATTTGGGGAGATTATGGAATAGAACTAAATAAAAAGATCCCAGGACATGAAGGACTTTATAATGTAGCAAATCATATAAGAGCTATTTTAGATTTATTATATGTGGGAAATTTTAGTGTAGCAGAAGGTATGAATAATGATTATATCTGTAATAGTAAATATGATAAAGAAATATTTGAAAAAGTTATAATGCTTATAAATGAACCTAATTGGGAAAAAATAGATGAGTTTATGACGAAGGAATATCTAAAAAAATGGGTAGAATTTAAAAAAGGAGTATTAGTAAATGAAAATGCTTAATGAATGGGAAGATAAGCATTATAAAGTAATAACAAGTTTTCTTAAATTTTTAAATGAAAAGTCAGATGATTTTATATTAAAAGGTGATACAGCTTTACTTACTTGTTATAATTTAGATAGATTTTCAGAAGACATTGATTTAGACGCAAGAAATAATAGAAATTTAGAAAAATTAGTAGAAGATTTTTGCAATAAATATCAATATAAATATAATGTAAAAAAAGATACTAATACAACAAAAAGATTTTTTATTGAGTATAGTGATAATAGTAAATTAAAAATAGAGGTTTCATATAGAAGAAATAAGATTGAAGAAAATGAACTTACAAAAATAAATGGGATTCTTGTTTATAATATAAATGAACTTGGTGTTATGAAAACAAGTGCTTATATGGGAAGAAATAAAATCAGAGATTTATATGATTTATGTTTTATAGTAAACAATTATTGGGATAAGCTTTCAGAAGACGTTAAAAGTGTTATAAGAGTTGCAGTAGAGTATAAAGGAATAGAACAATTTGAATTTTTATCTAAAGATAATTTAGATGAATTAGTAAATATGCAAAAATTAGAAGATGATTTTTTAAAAACTTTTGATAAGTTGGGCTTATTATTAGAAGAAAGTGAAAATCAAGAAATATCAGAGGAAAATAAAGAAGATGAAGACGAAGAAGAATAGGAGTGAACTATGAAAAAAATAACAGAAGATGTCAGGAAACAAATAATTGACTTATATTTTAAGGAAAAGCTTAATTTTTCGGAAATAGAACGTAAAATAGAAGTATCAAGAGCAAGTATATCTGGTATCATAAACGAATATAAGAAAAAAACAGGGACAGACATTAAAAATGTTAAG
>CAZUHD010000184.1:0-2020 GCA_964620415.1 uncultured Clostridium sp. | reverse complement strand
ACTCTTGATACCCCAGTTAGTACAGTTTTTTCTAAATATGGATTATCTTTAAATGATAAACCAAAAAAAGTTTTATAAAAATCTATCGTTTGTTCATAATATCCTTTAACATAAGCATTTTGAATAGGTACATCATATTCATCTACTAATAATAAAACAGGTTTTTCAAAATGACGATATAAATATTTTGATAAATCGCGAATAGATTCACTAAGAGAAACTTCATCTTCTCTACGCCATAAAATATCTTTTATTTTTTCTTTTTCTTCTTCATAAATTTTATCACTATCTAGTAAATATCTATGTTCTTGATACATTTCCACTATAGAACCTTTTAAAGTAAAGATCATATCTTCATAATTTGGTCTATTTAAATCTTTTAAAGTAATATAAATTACAGGATAAGCCCCAAGTTTTGATGTATATTTCTCCCCTTGTTCCATTATTTTTAATCCATTAAATAGTTCTTTGTTATCTTTTCCATTAATATCAAAATAATATTTAAGCATGCTCATATTAAGGGTTTTTCCAAATCTACGTGGTCTAGTAATTAAACATACATCTGATTGATTATCAATAATATCTTTTATAAATAAGCTTTTATCTACAAAATATTTGTCTTTAGATCGAAGCATCCTAAAATCACTTTTACCAATAGCTATATCTTTCAAACAAATCATCCTTTCTTTAATTTATTCTCATTTTTATTAAATATATTCTACTATAAATTCTTTAAAAAATCAATCATTGTAAAATATTGTTTTGTGTTAATTAAAATAAATTATAAAAAAATATATAAAATTATTAAAAATTATGATATACTAATAATATTGTAAAAGATTAAAAAGATAGGTGTTGATACTATGAGCGATAAGATATACACAATTGAAGAAATCAAGAAAATGCTAAAAGAACTTTTAAGTGATAAGCCAGTATATCAAGTAATATTATTTGGATCTTATGCAAAGAAAAAAGCTACAAAAAAAAGTGATGTAGATTTAATAATAGATACAAATTCAAAATTAAAAGGTTTTGCACTATTAAAACTAATTTGTCAAATAGAAGAAAAATTGCAAAAAGATGTTGATGGATTTGAAAAATATGAAATAATAGAAAATTCATTAATTGATAAAGAAATAAAAGAAACAGGAGTGATTGTATATGAAAAATAAAGAATATTTGAAATAAAAAAAAGATGATAGAATATATAGACAAAGCATTAAGATATACAGATGGTTGTAATTTTAAATCATTTTCGAATAATGAAGAAAAAGTGGATGCTACAGTTTTTGCTATTAGCCAAATAGGAGAATTAGTTAAAAACAATGAATAAATATCCTAATGTAGAGTGGATTGTTATAAAAAACTTAAGAAACAAAATCGTTCATGATTACGACGGAATAAAGTTAAACTTTATTTGGGATATTATAACAAAAGATATAATACAATTAAAAGTAGATTTAGAAGAAATATTGAAAGATGTAAACTCTTAAAAACTTTTTTGAACTGATTACTAAATTTAATTTGTAGGAAATTATTTGATTTAGATATTAAATACAATGTTACTATAAATCCACTAATTGAAAATAAATTGAAACTTAAGTAATATACTCTATAAACATGAAACACTAAAATAATAATTTAGTAAAATCAATATTTAAAAGATTTCATAATTTTTTATTTTAAATGTTACAAAATTTTATAATAAATTTAATAGAAGAATACAAGCAAATTTCTGCTTTTATTCTTCTATATTTTAATAAATTCATATCTTTTCTTATTGGCTTATAAAACTTTTCAATATTTTACCTTGACTAATAGTTTCAATATTTTTTCTTCATTAATATATTTCTAGCTTAACTTCTTTGCCTTTAAATGCAAATACAATTTTAGTAATATTTTTAAATCCACGTTCTATTAGATTTTGTTCATAGCCTTTCTCTTCTATTTGTTTTTTTGCATTTGCAAGTGTATCTTCTAATGTTGATTCTAGTTCATCATCTAAAACTTTAAACTCAAA
>CAZUHD010000183.1:0-2073 GCA_964620415.1 uncultured Clostridium sp. | reverse complement strand
CAAACATAATAAAAGGCGAAGTAAAAGCATACAATTCTTCAAATAATGTTATATACGCAGGTGAAAAGAAAATAATTTTATTAGATATTGATGATATATTTTGCATAGAGTCTAATAATATAATTGTTATTGGGAAAAAAGAACAACTAAATAAGGTTCATGAATTAAGAAATTCAATTAATAAATAATTTAAAAATATAAGGAATTGGAATGAAAAAAATGAAAGTAGCAATAGTACATGATTGGCTAACCAATATGGGAGGAGCAGAGCAAGTCATAATAAATTTTAAAGAAATATATAAGGATGCCCCTATTTATACGACCTTTTATAATCCTGATAATCTAGATGAAAAATTAAAAGGACTAGATGTAAGGACAAGCTTTTTACAAAAAAAGAAAATGATAAGTAACCATAAAAAATATTTTCCATTAATGCCCCTTGCTTTTGAAAATTTTAATTTAAATGAATATGATGTTATTTTAAGTAGTAGTAGCTCATGTGCTAAAGGAGTTATCACTAAACCGGAAAGTATACATATATGTTATTGTCATACTCCTATGAGATACGCTTGGGAGCTGAGAGATGATTATATTGAATGTATGGGAAAAATAAAAAGAAGGCTTGTTAAAATATTATTACATTATATGAGAGTATGGGATGTTTCATCGGCAAACAGAGTAGATTATTTTATTGCAAATTCAACGGCTGTGCAAAAAAGAATAAAGAAGTACTATAAAAGGGATTCGGTAGTAATAAATCCGCCAGTTAGATGTAATTTATTTGACATATCAGAGACTGATGGAGATTATTATTTTATTGTTTCAAGGCTAGTTAAGTATAAAAGATTTGATTTAGCAGTAAGAGCATGTAAAGAATTAGGTAAAAAATTAATTATTATCGGAGATGGATCAGAAAGAGAAAAATTAGAAAAAATTGCAGAAGGTAATGAGAATATTAAATTTTTAGGAAAACAACCTGATGAAGTAGTAAAAAAATATATGGCTGAATGTAAAGCTTTGCTATATCCAGGGGAGGAGGATTTTGGAATAGTCCCAGTCGAAGCTCAAAGTTGTGGAAGACCAGTAATAGCATTTGGAAAAGGAGGAGTTTTAGATTCAGTAATAGATGGAAAAACAGGATTGTTTTTTAAAGAGCAAACTGTAGATTCTTTGAAAAATGCAATACTGAAGTTTGAAGAAATGAAATTTGATAAAAAAGAAATTAGAGAACATGCTTTAGAGTTTGATGAAAGTGTTTTTCAAAAGAAAATAAAAGATTTTATTGAAGAAAAAGTGAGAGAAAATAATTTATACTGGGAGGATAGAAATGTCGAAAGTAGCAGTGGATGCTAGAATGATAAAAATGTCTGGAATAGGTGTATATATACAAAAGTTAATGGAAAATGGATGTTATGATGTAGCTTTAGGAAAAAAAGAAGAAATAGAACCTATATCAAAAGATGTTAAAATTATTGATTATAATAGTCCAATATATGGTATAAAAGAACAATTGAAATTCCCATATAGAAAATTAAAAAAAGAACATATAGATATTTTACATATTCCACATTATAATATACCAATATTTTATAGGGGAAAAATGATTGTAACAATTCACGATTTAACACATTTAATATATCCAGAATTTTTACCTAATAAATTTGCATATTTTTACGCAAAATTTATGTTATGGATTGCTACTAAAAAAGCTACAAAAATAATAACAGTATCAGAAAACACAAAAAAAGATATATTAAAGTTTTTTAAGGTAGATCCAGAAAAAATTAAAGTTATATATAATGGCATTGGAGAAGAATTTGTAGAAAAAGAAAGAAATGAAATTGATTATTTATATGAAAAGTTTAATATACCGAGAAATAAAAAATTGTTAATGTATGTTGGTAATTTAAAACCACATAAAAATTTAGAAAGATTATTAGAAGCTTATAGTAAGATAGATAATATAGATGAAACATCTTTATTGCTAGTTGGAAAAGCATTTGCAAATTATAATGTTTTAGAAGAAAAAGAAGAAAAACTTAAAATTAAAGAAAACGTTATACATACTGGTAT
>CAZUHD010000182.1:0-2080 GCA_964620415.1 uncultured Clostridium sp. | reverse complement strand
ACATATCCTAAATAATTAAACAAATTAAGCACTTTCTACTTTGCCTCCTCTTGCTATATCGAAAAAGTATGCTGCCCCACGTTCAACAACTGTTTTAAATAAAGCAATTTCTTCGTTAGAAAAATGTCCTTCCCTTTCAACAATATTATAACTAGGAAGCTCAAATACAACTGTATCAAACTCATATTCCATTGGTCTCTCAAATGAAATAATAATATATTCTTCTCCATTTTCTTTTTTACGAATATCTGAAGATACTACTAAGGTTCCGTCCGCATATGTTACAAATTCATGCATCATAAAAAATCACTCTTCCTTTGCTGATTAGTATTATATCATGATTTACAATATTATACTACTAATTAATAAAAATTAAAATAAATTACTAAAAATTAGCAGGACAAAAAAATTTTAAGACTTAAGCACACAACTTAAATCTTATTATAAAACGAACTGATGACTAGTATTTTGTACTAGTCATCTTTCATAGCAATTTAACTGGAATTTTCATCCCTTTCATAGCAATCTTTATTGATTACTTTCTAATACTATGATACTATATTTTATTTCCAAAGTCAATAATTTATGCATTAAATTGCCGTGTTATTAACACACAAAACTATTTACATTAAAAAAATAAACATGCTATAATAAACATATAATAAAGGTACAACAAATAAATTTATTAGAATATACACTTTTTACTATACTTTGTTCTATTTTTACATTAAAGTATGTTGCATCTATAAAAACTATTTGATACACACTTTCTAATGACCTATTTTGCATTCTTTTATTTTAGGTATAATTTTATTTGTTATTGATGTTACCATGTCTGGACTTATATGTACTCCACATAATTCTTTCATTTGTTCATATATCTACATCTACAAATTTCTATCTTTCTGCTTCTTCTTCTCGATTCTTTTGTGAAATTTTTTCTTTAATTTCTGCTATACAGCCAAGCATTTCTTCTAGTTCCATACCCATTTCTTCTGCAGTTTCTTTAAAACATCTATCTATTTCTATTTCTTCTTTTATTTTTGCAAGTAAACTTCTCCAAATTTCCTTTTCTGTTTCATTAAAGTTCTCTATATTTATTTTATTACTATTAATACTTTTTCCTCTTTGCAAATATTCAGCCTCTGGGGTAATACGATCTATATCGTCTAAATTTCTGTAACTATTTCCGTAACTATCTTTTCCATTTTTTATTGATATAACAAATTCTTTAGAATTAAAATATATTCCTTTTAAGTATCCTAATGCTTTATTATACATACTAGCATACATCAAGTCTTCATCTTTTTCAAGATTAATTGCTATATCTCCACACTTAGATATAATAATATCCAAACTTTGGTTCTCTAGTTCATCTATATCTCTTATTTTATACTTATGAGCAAAACTTTTTGCTAATCTTCTTGATAACTCAAGTATTTGTTCCGAATGTGTTTCTAGAAATTTATTTTCTATTGGTATAGGTTTTCCAATGTATATCATACCTGTTTGGTTTAAATTTTCTACTTGTTTTTCTACTAACCTTGTTTCTTTACCTTTAAGTACTATATATTTCACAAATTGCTCTTTACTAATGTTCCTTTCATTACAAATTTTTTCTACTTCTTCTAAGGTAATTGATTTATCATATATTCCCGATAGCTTTAAAAAAAGTCTAACATCTTTCATATATTCTTGTATATTCAAACTATCATTATATTGCTGTTCAAATATATTTAAGATGTTATTTTTTTTATTAAAGCTATACCTTAATACTTGACCAAAATATTTTTCAATTGTTCCTTTGCTTATTTCTTTTTTTTCTAATACTTCAAATATTTTTTCTATTTCGTCTGCTTTTCCTTTTGCTAATACACTTAAACAATTTTCTATTGTTCCTTTACTTATTTCTCGTTTTTCTAATACATCAAATACTTTTTCTATTTCGTCTGCTTTTCCTTTTGCTAATACACTTAAACAATTTTCTATTGTTCCTTTACTTATTTCTTTTCTTTCTAGTACTTTAAATATTTTTTCTATTTCGTCTGCTTTTCCATATGCTAATACACTTAAACAGTTT
>CAZUHD010000181.1:0-2086 GCA_964620415.1 uncultured Clostridium sp. | reverse complement strand
TATAATAGCTGTTTTTCAAAGGTGTTGGATTTTTACCAATATACGTTTCTCCAAATAGCTCTTCAAATTTATCTTTTTTATTTATATCGTAATAATTTTCTAATACGCTTGTAAATAATGTTTTTCCAAACCTTCTTGGTCTTAAAAACATTAGCCTCTTATCAGCTAGACTCTCTAATTTTTCTATAAATTTAGTTTTGTCAACATAGTAATAATTTCCATCAATTAATTCCTCGTAATTACTAATCCCTTTTGGTAACATTTTCATATTCGAATGCCCTCCTTCCAAAATTAAATAAAATTCTATAAATGATTATAACAAAAATCACTTTAAAAGTCAAAAGTAGCTCATTGCTGATATTTCGAAGTATCTGAATGCAGATAAATTAACATTGTTTTATTAAATTTATATTAGAGCTGTGAATTGTAACTACAAAAAACAATAAAATTCGACAAAATCCACTTTATTTTACTAGGATAATAAAATTATAATTTATACTTAGTAAGATAGGAGGCAAAATAAAATGTTGAAAATAAAAAGAAATTTAATAAGTTTTGAAAGCGTTGCAGAAAGTTGGCTATTATATAAAAAGTATAATATAAAAGATTCAACCTATTATAGGTATAAATACATTATATACAAATACTTAATACCATCATTTGGAAAAGATAAACTCTCTTATTTTAAAAATTATGACTTTAATGTATTTATAGAACAATTAGCTAATAATTTATCTACTAAAACAATAAAAGATATTATTATAGTTTTTAAATCTATTTTAAAATATAGTGAAAGAAAGTATAACTTTGATTTTAAACTAGATTTAATTTCTACACCAAGACTAATATCTAATGATTTAAAAATATTAAGTCCTAAAGAAAAAATGAAATTAGAAAAAAAGTGTTATGAAAATTATGATTTTAAAGATATAGGTATTTTAATTTGTCTATATACAGGAATTAGAATAGGTGAAATTTGTGCTTTGACATGGGATAATATTAATTTAGAGAAAAAGGAATTAATAATTAATAAAACTATGCAAAGAATATATGTTGATAAAAAACATACTATGATATCTATTGATACTCCTAAAAGTCAAAAATCTAATAGGATAATTCCTATTTCTAATAAACTATATCAAATACTAAAAGATTTAAAGAGAAAAAATAATTTTAAAGGAGATGAGTTTTTTCTAACAGGTTCTGATAAAAAATTTATTGAACCTAGAAGCTATCAATATACATTTAAAAAAGTTCTTGAAAATTGTGGTATTCCACAGTATAAGTTTCATATCCTAAGACACACATTTGCAACTAACTGTATTCAAATAGGTATGGATATTAAATCTTTAAGTGAAGTATTAGGACATGCAAATGTTAATATTACCTTAAATAAGTATGTTCACTCATCTATTAATGTAAAAAAGAAATATTTAGAAAAGCTATAAAAATGTATTGTTTTTGGCATATATAAAATCAATAGTTTAAAGTTTTACAAATTATGCAAAAAAATGTTCTGGACTAATATTTGACAATCTAGGCTAAATGTGGTAATATAAATATATATTAATTTATAAGGAGAGTAAAAAATGTTGTATCCTTTTAGAAAGTATCCAGATAAAACAGAAGTCTTATTTTCTGATATTAAGAAAGATGACTGTGACAATGAAGTTTTATATGTGTATTTTGAAAGGCCTACTGAAAATGGGTTTGACAGTGTAAAATTTGAACTTCCTAGTTATAACATTGTACATTCAGAAGGAAACTATACTAAAACAGAAATAGAATTTTTTAAACAAGTAGTAGAACATTCAGCTGCTTCATTTTTTAAATATGCAAGAGTTGGAGGAGTAGGAAATGCTTAATTTATTTGAACAAAATAAAAAGACATTTAGATCTAAAATATGATTAAGTTATGTGTAAATAACCTTTAGGATAAACCTAAGGGTTATTTGTCTTTCATCTATTTTATATCACATTTTTTATAAAAATCTAAAATTTTTATTATTTCTTATTATGTGAATCTTATTAATTAGCCCAATCCTAAATTAACACCATTTTCATAAAGTAATTAACTTTACGAAAT
>CAZUHD010000180.1:0-2110 GCA_964620415.1 uncultured Clostridium sp. | reverse complement strand
AGAATATACTATAAGTGCTGGTGCTATGCAATGGACAGTTGGAAATGTAGTTGCAGCTGCAGATGTTAAAGGAGTAGGTGATTTTTTAGGAAAAACAATAAAGGGCAGTGTAACTAAAGAAAGTGCTGTAAAACCTAAATATAGTGGAAAGGGAGCATTAATTCTTGAACCTACATATAAGCATATTCTATTAGAAGATTTATCTAATTGGAACGGAGGAGTCGTTTTAGATGATGGATTATTTTTAGCTTGTCCATCAAACATACAGCAACGTGTTGTAATGCGTAGTAATTTTTCTTCAGCAGTATTAGGAAACGAAGGACTATTTAATTTATGTCTTACAGGAAATGGATATGTAGCATTAGAATCACCAGTACCTAGAGAAGAACTAGTTGAGATAGAATTACAAAATGATGTTTTAAAAATAGATGGTAATTTCGCGATCGCATGGTCTGAGGGACTAGAATTTACTGTTGAGAAATCTACAAGGAGCTTAATTGGTTCTGCGGTTTCTGGAGAAGGTTTTGTTAATGTGTATAAAGGAACGGGAAGAGTATTAATGGCTCCTGTTAAAAATTTAACATCTTCTTCTGCTGCTTCATTGCAAGTATAAGAATAAGAAGCTATCCTAAAGTAGAAATCTAAAAGTAAAAATTCCAGTGAGAAGTCGCTGGAATTTTTGTGTATAAAAAAATAAAAATTTTTTTGATGCATCAATTTGTTAAAGCTTAGAATGGAATAATAAAGCAATTCTAAAGTTAAAAAAATAAAGTATAGATTTTATTATTTTAACTGAAAAATATAATTTTACTGGATTAAACTAAATTTAAGAGAAAATGATAAAAGCCTACAGTTAATATTTTCTTAAAAAGCATCAAGCCACAAAAGAACTGAAAATACTGTATTACAGGTATCAAAAAAATTATTTCATTTTTTTCTTCTGCCTTTTTTGCTAAAACCCTTGACATAATTGGAATTTCGTTATATACTAATGCAGTATGAATTTTAGCGTTGAAGTCAAATGTGGCTACATCCTTATTAAAATGAGGAATGGAGGGAACTTTGATGGAGTATGTCATGGCATAGACCAGGCGGTAAGAAAAATAAAGCACTTATCCCCAAAATTTTCATGCATTTTGGGATTTTATAATAGGTAAATACAAAACACCAGGGTGCGTTATAACTTGCCAAGCTGAATTAAGTACAAAAATAAAATTTAAGGAGGGAAAAAGCAATGGCAAATAAAGTTGTTACTAGTGAAAAAATTAGAATAAGGGTAAAAGCTTATGAATCTCAAATTTTAGATCAGTCTGCTGCAAAAATAGTAGAAACTGCTAAAAAGACAGGAGCAAAAGTTTCAGGACCTATTCCACTACCAACAAGAAAAGAAGTTGTAACAGTTATACGTTCTCCACATAAACATAAAGATTCAAGAGAACAATTTGAAATGAGAACACATAAAAGAGTTATAGATATTCTTTACCCAACACAAAAAACAGTTGATTCATTAATGAAATTAGAATTACCTGCTGGTGTTGATATTGAAATTAAATTATAATTTATAACTAAAGCATTTGGTAAACAATGCTAAAAAGAAGTTTACAAAAAATAAGCCAATGCTGATAAGATTTAAATCAGCCAATAGGAGGAGAAAAATGAAAAAAGGAATAATAGGAAGAAAAGTAGGAATGACACAAATATTTGATGAAAAAGGAAATGTTATTCCAGTAACAGTTATTGAAGCAGGACCTTGTGTAGTTGCTCAAGTAAAAACTGTTGAAACAGATGGATATAATAGTATCCAATTAGGATTTGGAGATGTAAAAGAAAAACATCTTAACAAACCAGAAATAGGACATTTTACAAAATCTAAATTAACACCAAAAAAATATTTAAGAGAATTTAGATTAGATGATATATCTACTTTCAAAGTAGGAGATGAAGTAAAAGCTGATATATTCGCAGCTGGAGAAAAAGTTGATGTTCAAGGAACTTCAAAAGGAAAAGGTTTCCAAGGTGTTATTAAAAGATATGGACAATCAAGAGGACCTATGGCACATGGATCTAAATATCATAGAAGACCAGGTTCAATGGGATCAACATCTACACC
>CAZUHD010000179.1:0-2135 GCA_964620415.1 uncultured Clostridium sp. | reverse complement strand
TTCTATGTTTCATAAAGTAAAATCTGTTTTACCATTAAAAGATTATATATTGAAAGTTACTTTTCAAGATGATACTGTCAAATTTTATGATGTAAGTTTGTTATTTAAAAAATGGGACGTTTTTAAAAATTTATCTATTGTAAATGGGCTTTTTGAACAAGTTCACGTTGACAAGGGTGGTTATGGAATTTCTTGGAATGACGAAATAGATTTATCCTGTAACGAATTATGGGAAAACGGTCAATAAAATTAAACAACTACCTATTCGTATTATTGGAAGAATTGTTGAATTTAGAAGGAGCAAATAAAAAGATGCTCTGTCGTCCTGCAAGCAAGCCTTCATATGCGTGAATATTCTAATTTATATTATTCAAAACAAAAAATACCTTTTAATATAATGTTAGATAAAGCATGAACAAAATTTGTGATTTGATTTCAAAAAAAATATAAATATCTCTTTTCGTTTCACATATATTTTTGGTAAAATTACCCATAGAAAAAACCTCCAATGTTTTGTTTAGTATAAATTTTTAACTAAACTACGTTAAAACATTAAGGTTTTTTCTTTATTTTTACATGAATTATACAATTTTAAAAAACTTCTTATAACTTAGAAACACGTTTCTCATTCTTTCCATAATTAAATTAATTTTTTCGACTTATTTATTTTTTATTAGTTCATATTCTGTTACATCAGGTTTAGCGACATCTTCATCTGTTACTGTATTAAATGAATAATGCAAAGTACTATTCTTACCATTATTGGTATATAGAAGTATACCTGTTTCTTTTTCAATTATTTCTGTAACTTCAAACATTGTTATATGGTAACACTGTTTATCTTCATATTTTTGAGGGTATACAAACATTAATGGATTTGCAGCCTCCATTAATCTAAATTTGCTTTCACTTTCTGTAAACACAGTTTCATTTATAAATACTTGTCCACCTTCTGAGTATATTTTTCTTGGTTCATTCCAAAATACATATTTTTCTCCAGTATTTGTATCTTCCCATGTTACCATGTCTCCAATCTTTTCTTTACTTTTTATATGATGTTTCAATAAATTATCCTTTTGCCAAAATTCATCTATTTGATCATCTGTTTCAGAATAATAGTAACGATTTGTAATGTTTCTAGTTTCCATATTTCTCTCATATATTTTGGTTAAAACACTATATTTATATAATGTTACTATTATATAAATAGCAAAAATTATTGCAATAATAATTGAAATTTTTTTCCACACTTTTAATTTTTTTACTTCTCCATTAAATTTTTTCATATAATCCACCTCCTTTTTAGTATCAAGTGAAGTTATATTTAATTCTTGTCCCATCTCATTATATATTTTTGTACATTCCTCACAATTTTTCATATGTTTTTCTATGTACTCATTTGTTTCTTTGCTTGTTACCTTTTCTATGTAGTTAGGTAATAAATCTTGTACTATTTTACAATCATTTTTCATTTTCTTCCACCTCCTTTAATTTTTGTTTTGCTCTATAAAAATTTACTCTTGCCCATATTTCACTTTTTCCCATAATTTCTCCTATTTCTTTAAATGTTAAATTTCCCATTAATTTTAAATATACTATTTTCCTTATTTGAGGATCTAATTTTGAAACTTTTTCATACAGGATTTTTATTTCTTCTTTGTTTGAAATATCTTCTTCTAAATTACATCGTTCGGATATTTCTAATAAATCTATATCTGTCGTTAATATTTTTTCATTTTTCTTTAATTCGTTAAGCCACAAATTTTTTGCAATTTGACACAGCCACATTGATATTTTACAATCTCCTCTAAATTTGTCTATATTAGTTATTGCCTTGCAAAATGTTTCTTGTACTAAATCCTCTGCTATTTCCTGATTATGTGTTAAACAAATTAAGTACCTATATACTACTTTAAAATATTCATTATATATTTTCTCCATATCAAAATTTGGCATATTTTTTACTCCTCTACATATATGACAATTTAAAATCCAATTCGTTACACCTTTTTGTTTATTTTTGCATAATTATATTAAAACTATACTCTAAATAAAAAGTAAAATAAATACGGGCTTTTTTTAAGTTTAAAATATATAATAAAATATTGGTGTTTGCTAATTAAAACAGCTAATTT
>CAZUHD010000178.1:0-2183 GCA_964620415.1 uncultured Clostridium sp. | reverse complement strand
AGATGAACACAAATTAAAGTAAAGGGGTGATTTTATGCTAAACATATATAACACAGATTTAAAAACGAATAAATTTGAGAAAATAAAAGAATTTAAACCGGGATCGTGGATAAATTTGGTTAATCCAACCGCAGAAGAAATAGAATCTGTTTGCTCAAATTTAAACATAGAAGATGAATTCATAAAATACCCACTTGACTATGAAGAACAAGCTAGAATTGATATAGAAGATGATATGATTTTATTTGTTATAGATGTTCCAATAATTGAAGAAAATAATGGAGAGAAGTCTTATTCTACTATGCCATTAGGTTTGATAGTAGTAAGAGATGAATATTTTATATCAGTATCTTTAAAAAGAAATAGAATAATTGAGAGTTTTGAAAAAGAAAAAGTAAAGGGGATGTTTACATACAAAAAAACTAGATTCCTTTTGCAAATCTTATATCTAAATGCATCATATTATTTAAATGACCTAAAGAAAATAAATAAGGAAGCTGAAAATACTGTACAGCTATTGCAAAAATCCATGAGAAATAAGGAATTAATACAACTGTTAAATTTAGAAAATAGTTTAGTATATATAACGACATCATTAAAGGCAAATGAATTAGTAATGGAAAAAACTTCAAGAGGTAAAATTTTAAAATCTTATGAAGAAGATGATGAAATCTTAGAAGATGCTATAATTGAAAATAGACAAGCTATGGAAATGGGAAAAATATATAGTGATATTTTAAGTGGTACTATGGATGCATATGCATCAATAATTTCAAACAACTTAAATGTTGTAATGAAATTGCTTGCATCTATAACAATATTATTATCGGTTCCAACATTAATAGCAAGTATATGGGGAATGAATGTACCACTACCATTTACCAATAATCCACATGGATTTGCAATAGTAATTGGAATTTCAGTTTTAATATCTGTAATAGCTTTTGTATGGCTTAAGAAAAAAGATATGTTATAGGAGGAATACAATGTTAAATGCCGTAGGAGTGACAGTAAGATTTGGTAAAAGAGTTTTATTTGAAGATGTAAATATCAAATTTACAAAAGGAAATTGTTATGGGTTAATTGGAGCTAATGGTGCCGGAAAATCCACATTTTTAAAAGTTTTATCAGGTGAATTAGAACCAAGCAAAGGTGAAGTATCAATCGATAAAGGAGAAAGATTATCAACTTTAAAGCAAGATCATTTTGCTTATGAAGAAAATACTGTAATAGATACAGTTATAATGGGAAACAGTGAGCTCTACAATATAATGAAGGAAAAAGAAAAAATATATGCAAAACCAGATTTTTCTGAAGAAGATGGATTAAAGGCGGCAAAACTGGAAGAAAGATTTGGAGAACTTGATGGATGGAATGCAGAGGCAGATGCAGCAACATTGCTTAATAATTTGGGTATACCAGCAAGTAACCATTACAAGCTAATGAAAGAACTAGAAGCGAAAGATAAAGTAAAAGTGCTTCTTGCACAAAGCTTATTTGGAAATCCAGATATACTTTTATTAGATGAACCTACAAACGATTTAGATTTAAAAAGTATAAATTGGCTACAAGATTTTTTAATAGATTTTGAAAATACAGTTATAGTTGTATCTCACGATAGATATTTTTTAAATAAAGTTTGTACACATATAGCAGATGTAGATTTTGGTAAAATTAAAGTATATCCAGGAAACTATGATTTCTGGTATGAATCTAGCCAGCTTGCATTAAAACAAGCAAAAGAAGCAAATAAAAAGAAAGAAGAAAAGATAAAAGAGTTACAAGATTTCATTGCTAGGTTTAGTGCAAATGCATCAAAATCTAAACAAGCAACTTCAAGGAAAAAATCGTTAGAAAAAATTGAGTTAGAAGAAATTAAAGCATCAAATAGAAAATACCCATATATAGATTTTAAACCAGATAGAGAACCGGGAAAGGAAATACTTACTGTTAATAATTTATGCAAAAGTATAAACGGAGAGGAAATAGTAAAGAATGTATCTTTTTCAGTAAAAGCGAATAATAAAATTGCTTTTATTTCAGATAATGAACTTGCTACTACTTTGTTATTCCAAATTATAGCAGGAGAAGTTAAGCAGGATTCTGGTGAAATTTTATGGGGGCAAACCATTACTAAAGATTATTTTCCAAAAGACAACTCATACTTGTTCGAAAATGATGAG
>CAZUHD010000177.1:0-2209 GCA_964620415.1 uncultured Clostridium sp. | reverse complement strand
AAGCAAGTGAAGAAGATATAATTCAAGCAGCAATACAAGGAGATATAGCAATATTTTTACACGGAAAACCTGGAAGTGGGAAGAGTGATAGGGTAAAGCAATTAGATCCAGATTTTATAGAATTAAATTTAAGCCATTTAGATCCAGAGTTATTAGATGGACTAGCAGGAGAAAAAGATGGAAAAGCAGTACATATTAAGCCACCATGGTTAGAAGAATTAGAAGAAAAGTGCAAAGAAGAACCAGATAAAATACATATACTATTTTTGGAAGAATTAACAAATGCATCAGGAGTGATGCAGTCAAAGGCATATGGAATAGCACTAGATAAAAAAGTAGCAGGTAGATGGAAGCTTCCAGAAAATGTAAGAGTAGTAGCAGCAGGGAATGAAATAGAAGATTCGCTTATAGCAAATGAAATAGCAGAGCCATTGTATGATAGATTTGCACATGTAAATATAGAAACAAATGCGGAGAAATGGCTTGAATGGGCAGTAACACCAGAGAACTTATATGAAAGATTAGACTATAAGAAAGAAGATAAAGCAAGACCAAAAATACACCCAGCTATATATGCATATATAAGTTACAAAGGTGATGAAGTGCTAAGGACACCATATAATAGCGAAAACCCAACACCACATGCAGATCCAAGAAGGTGGGAAATGGCATCAGATATGTTATATGCATCAAATAATCCAAGTACATTAAGAGCAATAATAGGAGAAGAATTAACAAGAGATTTTATTTATTTTTGTAAACAGAAAACAATAAGTGTTGAAGATGTATTAAGTGGAAATTATACACAAGAAGAGATAGAAGAAATGGATTTAGGAGAAAAGCTTGCGACAGTATCAGGACTTGCAAGTGTAGAAAATAAAGATATGCTAAATGTAAGAAAATTTGTAAAACAGCTAGGATCTGAGATGTGTAAAAAGTTTGAAGCATTATGGACACATGGAGATATGAAAAGGCTAGAAATTTTACAAAAAATAATAACGGAAGAACAAGAAAGAATAGAACAAGGACATAGTAGTAAAGAGGCTGAAGGAATTGTACCTAATGGAGATGTTTATGGAAAAATAAATGGAGCATATCAAGAATTTTTGGTAAAAGAAGAAGACAAAACAAAGGAGGAAATATGACATGTATTTAAGTGAAGGGGAATAATTATGAGTAATTTTACTTTTTTAACAAAGGAACAATGCTTTGGAGAAGATAAATTAGAAATACTAGAAAAAAGAGGAGCAAAAGCTGCAATAACAGATTTTTCTATTATTTTAGGTGGAGATTGTTCAGATTTTGACCATATTGATAATGATAGTTCATTAGAAGGAAGAACAGGAGAATATTGGACGAAGTCATCAGGTGAACTAAAAATTCTTGTATGTGTTGCTGATTTTGGTCACAGATTAGTAACTACACGTGATTCTGGAATGCGCCTAGCTTTACCGTTCTCGTCAATTGAGAAAATTCCTACAAATGGAAATGAAGGAAAAAGAGCAGAAGATGGAATACTTGAAGTAGAATATGGATATTATCCACAAAAAGCTGCACCAAAAGACATGCAAAAAATATTAGAAAAAGAATATAGAAGTGGTAAAATAGAAAAAACTGCTAATACCTATACAACAGACTGGATAGATTATAATGATTATGATACTCCATTTTTACCAAGGTATTATGCAGAATATGAATATAATGGAAAAAGATATGTAAGAGTTGAAGCAAAATTTTGTTTTAATCATGATACTAAACTTTCAAATGAAAAAATATATAGTGCTAAAGATTATATATGGGTAGAAGTCTTACCTGTAAAATGGCTTGTTGATGAAAAAGCAAAAATTATGATAACAGATAAAATAATATGTGCAGGAGTAAGATTTAACGAACATAAAAAATATCACACAGAAGATTTTGATAAAACAGAGATAAAAAGATTTATGGATATGTATTTATCGCACGATTTAGAACAGTCAATAAATATAAAACAAAATAGAAACAAAAATCCGTATAATTTAGATTTTTCTGAAGCAAGTGAGGAAGATATAATTCAAGCAGCAATACAAGGGAATGTTGCAATATTCTTACACGGAAAACCTGGAAGTGGGAAGAGTGATAGGGTAAAGCAATTAGATCCAGATTTTATAGAGCTAAATTTAAGCCATTTAGATCCAGAGTTATTAGATGGACTAGCAGGAGAAAAAGA
>CAZUHD010000176.1:0-2296 GCA_964620415.1 uncultured Clostridium sp. | reverse complement strand
ATTCTGTTGGACTACCAGGAATGTGGGTATTAGTAGCAGTAACAGTTGGTGGAAGTTTATTTGGAATTATAGGAATGTTACTTGCTGTTCCAGTTGCTTCTATTATTTATAAAGTATTAGGTAAAGATGTAAATCAAAGATTGGAGAAAAAAGAAATTATGATATAAGGAATATAAGCTATCTCGTTGTAAGACGGGGTAGTTTATTTTTAAAAAATCAAGAGATTAAAATGAAATAGTAAATTCAATTTTTTTTACAATTCACAGCCTCCAAATATTTCAAAATATCAGTAATGAGCTACTTTTGACTTTTAAAGTGATTTTTATAATCATTTATAGAGTTTTATTTAATTTTGGAAGGAGGGCATTTGAATATGAAAATGTTACCCAAAGTGATTAGTAATTATGAGGAATTAATTGAAGGAAATTATTACTATGTTGATAAAACTAAATTTTTAGAACAGATTATGAAAATTTAGAAATATTATGGACAATTTTAAAATAATATTATAGAATAATATTGTATTGATAGCAATTCTGTATAAGAAGCAAACTACATAAAAAGAGCTAATTGGTTATTAAAACTTATGTCTTAGCGAAGTCACATTTAAGGATTTATTATACTTTAAATTTTACTAATTTAATATGTGTGATAGATTAGTTTTATTAGTAGTTTGTATATGAAAGGGTAAAAGATGAAACTAAGTAAAACAGAAATAAAAGAAGTCATTAAAAGAAATTTAAAATGGGTTATATTATTTATTTGCGTAATTGGATTTTGGGGTTTAGCAGAAGATGTATGGAATAATGAGATAATGAAAAGCGATATTATAGGATACAAGCTTGTTTCTACTATTCTTATATCAGACTTTATGACTCCGATTGCAAAGTTTATTACAAATTTTGGTAATCCAACTTTTTTAATAGTAATGACATTAATTTTATTGATAACGATAAAAAATAAAAAAATAGGAATATCCATTTGTTCTAATCTAGTAATTGTGACAATATTGAATTTATTATTAAAAAATATTTTACAAAGACCTAGACCAACAGAATATAGATTAATTGATGAAAGTGGATATAGTTTTCCTTCAGGACATTCAATGGTTAGTATGGCTTTTTATGGATTTATCATATACCTAATATATAAATATGTAAAAAATAAGCATTTAAAATGGACTTTAATCATAATTTTAAGTATATTAATAATTGCAATTGGTATTAGTAGGATCTATTTAGGGGTACATTATACAAGTGATGTTTTAGCTGGATTTTTAGTATCAATATCATATTTAATTTTATATGTTGGAGTTACAAATAAATTTATGAAAGAAAGGGAATGAAAGTGGGTTTAAAGGAAAAGAGATTATTTAAAATAAAAACGAAGAAATTAATAAATAGTTTCAAATATGCTTTCGAAGGCTTTTTTACATCATTTAAGGCTGAAAGAAATATGAAAATACATATAACTATTATGTTTTTAGTAATTTTAATGGGAATAATTTTTAAAATTAGTGCATTGGAATGGATAATATGTGTATTTTGTTTTGCAATGGTAATAGCAGGGGAATTGTTTAATACATCAATAGAAAATGTTGTAGATATGGTAATGCCATATAAAAATGAAAAAGCAAAAATAGCAAAAGATATTTCAGCTGGTGCTGTATTAATACTGGCTATCGGTAGTGCAATAATTGGGCTTATTATTTTTATTCCTAAAATTTTTAGGTGAATATATAAATAAAAGTTACCAACTTTGAGTAATAAAAATTTTATCTAGCAAAGAAACAAAATTAATGAATAGAAAATAAGTAATAACAATTATAGGACTTTTATGTAGAACAGAAGCTTATGATAAACTCATTTTCACAATAAACATAGTTAAGAAATAGAAGAAAAAGAAGTGTACAATAATTCTTTGATGAGAAATGGATGGCGAAGAGTTAGAATTTACAAAATTGTTTGATGAAACAAGAATAACTAGAGAAGAATATAATGAATTAATATAACAAGTAAGTAAATTATTCTTAAAAATATATATAATAAAAAAATCAAATAAAACTTTTAAAAATGATTGGATATGGCGAAGCATATTATAGAATGTCAACAGCTATATCCATTTATATATATTAAATAGCAAATCTACATGTAATCTTAAAAAAATGTTTATTAAGTGATGTGCAAAAAATATTTTTGAAAAAAACCAAACTTCAATTTTACAACGGTTGATTTTTTACATAATTTATAGTAGAATATGTTTAATAAAAATGAGAATAGACAAAGAAAGGGTGATT
>CAZUHD010000175.1:0-2378 GCA_964620415.1 uncultured Clostridium sp. | reverse complement strand
AAATTATATTACTATATATTTATAATAAACAAAGGAGGAAAATTGAAAATGTTTTGTAATAAATGTGGAGCTCAATTAAAAGATGATGCCAACTTTTGTACTAATTGTGGTGCAACTATAAAAGAGATGAAAAGTGAACAGATTAATACTACTAATAATATAGCAGAATGTCAAAATGTAGATTTTGATAAAGAACTTATAAATGCATATATTGGTAAAAAAGCTGATACAATGTATGACAAGACCAAAAACGGAGGGTTTAGTATATTTGGATTCTTATTTGGATTTGGTTATTTTGTATATAGAAAAATGTATTTAATTGTAATAGTAACAACATTAATTTTTACTGTAATTTCTTATATATGTTCCCATATTAGTAATTCTGCACTTTTGAATGAATTTTGGTCAAGCCTTTTGTCTATTTTATCTTCGGTGATGTTTTATCCTTCTTATAAATGGGACATAACAAGAAAATTAAGAAAAATTAAGCAAGAAAATCCTAATGCCAGTAAAGAACAGTTGTTAAATCTAGCACAACAAAAAGGAGGCGTATCAGTTATTGGTGTTATTATATACATTATCATAGTGTTCTTAGCGCTTATTTTGGAAATTTTGGAAATTTTGAGGAGGTGACTTAGAATGCGTAAAAATGATTTATTTATACAAATTTCAGCATGGCTTGCTTTTATTTTTGGAATGATACTTCTTATTCAACAAATATCTTATTGGAAGAATTGGATTTCTGTAAAGGACAACTATTTTAAACAATATGTATATAGTGAATATGGAACGTTATATTATGAAGCAAACGGTAAAAGAATATATTTACAAAATATTTATAACTTTGGTCAAAGAAAAATTCCAAATAATCAAACGGTTTTAATGTATATTAATAAAGACGATATAAGCGAGGGGATTTATTTTGATGCGAGTGATTTCCTAGATATGAGCATAACAAATCCTTTAAAAGGCCTATTTGGTTCTCTATTTCCAACAGTACTTGGATTATTTCTAATACTAGATTTTATAGAAAAAAAAAGGGGCAAATCTACTATAAAACCAGTTTCTTTCGTTTGTCTATTTCTCTTTATAGGTGGAATTGTAACGGTTGTTTTTCAAATACATAATATAATATTTTATTCTAAATTAAGGTCACAAAACAACAAAGCAACAGCAACAATATATTCACAAATTTTTGATATAAAAGCCACTCATACCTATAAACCTGTAGCATACTATTATGTAGATGGAGAAAAATATATTTATGCTAATAAATATGAGCAAGAAGGTACTTTAAATAATGTATTAGGTGATACTTTTGAAGTATATTATGATAAATCAGACCCTAATAAAGTAGTCAAAAAAGGAGATATATTTAATCTTTTCGCTTTAGTTTTTGGAATTATTTGTGTTTGGGTTTCTTATCCATATATATTTTCGAAGCAGAAAATGGAGAAACAACTGCAAGTAAATCTAAAAAAACGTGAACAAAACTGGAAGATATAATAAATTAAACATAATTATATGGGTGAAACAAGTCTATTTCATCCATATAATTTTTTCTTTTTTTCATTCTAAGTATAATAATTACAAATACACTATAAGTTTTTCAAGTAAATAATTTCATTCATAGAAATAATCAATTATTCCATTATAAATACCCCATGCTAATTTATTTTGGTACTCATCTTCAAGTAATAGTTTTTCTTCTTCTTGATTTGATAAAAATCCACACTCTACTATTGTTGTGGGTATTTCTACATGTTTTATTATATAAACATTATCTATTGTTTTAGGTACTCTGTTATTTTCTCTTTGAATTGTTTCATTTAAATTCGTTTGAATAGCTTTTGCAAGTTTTGCACCATCTGTATTTCCATCTTTATAAAAAGTCTGCCATCCATCATATTGTGTCTCAGGAATTTTGTTTAAATGTATAGATACAAATATATCTGCCTGACTTTCATTTCCTATTTTTACTCTATTTCTTATATCAGATATTTTCTTTTGTTTTAAAGTTTTACTATCAATATCATATATTGCATTTTCATCAGATCTAGTTAAAATCACAGTTGTACCACTTTGTTCTAATAAATTTTGTAATTTTAATGCAATCTTTAAATTTATTTCCGCTTCTGCTATTCCTCTTGAACTTTCTGCCCCCTCATCAGGAACACCATGTCCAGCATCAACTACTACAGTTTTTCCTGAAACTGGAAGACTTACTGTAGATATATAATCATCATTATTTGTATTACTTAGCAAAAACACAAATATTGATAAAAATACTGATGATACAATCAATAAAAGTCTCTTTTTATTTAACACAACCATTTTAAAAATACCTCTTAATATAAATTCTATAAATTATATGTTAC
>CAZUHD010000174.1:0-2424 GCA_964620415.1 uncultured Clostridium sp. | reverse complement strand
GATAGAACAGGAAAAAGAGTAATTGTTAAGATAAAAGTAAATGATTTTAAGTAGGAGATGAGATAATGAAAGAAACGGTAATGTATAAATGTGATGTATGTGGAGAAAGTTTTGATAAAGAAAGAGGAGCATTAGAATGTGAATTTAATCATGCTAAAGAAAGATTAGCTAATCAATGTTTAAAAGATGGCTTTTGTTTAGATTTTATTAATAGCCTTTGTGGATTTGGCTGGAACTTATCAGAAGAAATAAAAAAGGTTGATAAAGATAATTGTTTTGTAATATCTCATTGGCAATGTTGTGATAAACCAGCTTATAGAATAACTGAAATTGATTATAGAGGAAATATATATATGTGGGGAATAGGTAGCTGGGATGGTGGCTATGGAGGATGGATAAATGTTAATAATTTGAAAGAACCTCATGAAAAAGAAGAATTATATGAATATTGTAGAGATAGATAAAAGTAAATGATTTTAAGTAGGAGGAGAAAATAACATGAGAGAAATAGAATTTAGAGCGAAAAGAACAGATAATGATGAGTGGGTATATGGTTCATATATGTATTGGAATGATAATACTGGAAACCCAATGAAACATACTTTTAATGAACGACATTTTATTTATGCTTACTATTGTCCTGATTTTAATTTAGGAGGCTGGGATACGATAGAAGTAAATCCAGAAACAATAGGACAATACACAGGAGCAAAAGATAAAAACGGAAAGAAGATATATGAAGGAGATATTGTTAAAATAGATATAGATAAGGCACTTGTTACATATTCAGACGAATATTCTGGTTTTATATTAAAACCGATTGGAGAATATTATTTTGACAGTCCAATGCTAGGAGAGAATATAGATTTAGGATTAGAAGTAATAGGCAATATATATGATAATCCAGAACTTTAAAAAAAGGAGGCTAGTTTATGAGCGATTTAAAGATATTTACTGATAATGTTGAAGGAAAAGCAGTAAATCAAATACACGAATTATTAAGGCAAGAACCTTTTAAAAATTGCAAAGTAAGGATAATGCCTGATGTTCATGCAGGAAAAGGTTGTGTTATTGGATTTACAGCAGATTTAGGAGATAAGGTTATACCTAATATAGTTGGTGTAGATATAGGTTGCGGTATGCTTTGTGTTGAATTAGGTAAAATTGAATTAAATTTAGAAAAATTAGATAACACAATACATGAAGTTATACCAGCAGGAAGAAATATAAGAGAACAAAGATTAACTGAATTTAGTAGAATAAATGAATTATATTGTTTAAGAGAATTAAAGGAAACAAAAAAATTTAATAGAGCAATAGGAACATTAGGCGGAGGAAATCATTTTATAGAAGTAGATGAAGATGATGAGGGTAATAAGTATTTAGTTATACACACAGGCTCAAGAAATATGGGGAAACAAGTTGCAGACTATTATCAAAATCTTGCAATAGAACTATGCTCTGGAAAAGAAGAAATGTACCAAAAGAAAGAAGAAATAATTAGAACTTATAAAGAACAAGGAAGAAAATCAGAAATACAAAAGGCAATAAAAGAATTAGAAAAGGAATATAAGAATAATAAACCTAACTTGCCAAATGAATTATGCTATTTAGGGGGTAAGTATAGAGAAATGTATTTACATGATATGAGAATATGTCAAAAATATGCTAGTTTAAATAGAAAATATATTGCAAAACAAATATTGTTAAATTATTTTGAAATAAAAGATAGTTACCAGTTAAGATTTTACTGGGTAGGTAAAAATTACTGGTATACACAAGATATGGTAAATTATCCTTTTAATGTATTTGAAACAATACACAATTATATATCATTTGAAGATAATATTGTTCGTAAAGGAGCTATATCTGCTAAAAAAGGAGAACGAGTATTGATACCTATAAATATGAGAGATGGAAGTATTATAGCAGTAGGTAAAGGAAATAATGATTGGAATCAATCAGCACCGCACGGAGCAGGTAGAATAATGTCAAGAGGCCAAGCAAAAGAAACATTTAATTTACAAGAGTTTGAATATAGTATGAAGGGTATATATACAACATCAGTTAATCAATCTACAATAGATGAAGCGCCTTTTGTATATAAGCCTATGCAAGAAATAATAGATAATATAAAAGATACTGTAGCAATAGAAAAAATAATAAAACCTATATATAATTTTAAGGCAAGTAATTAGGTGATAATATGGATAAACAGGAGGTACAAATGAATTTACTTGATTATATTCCGATTGGAAAGCAACATAAAGAAACAAGAGAAACTTTAATGAATAAAGCTAATATAACAAATATTAAGCTATTCAAAAAAGAAATCAATAAATTACGCAAGCGATATATAGTTATATTTAATAATGGCTATTATTTACCAGCAAATAAAGAGGAATATCAAGAATTTATACAAAA
>CAZUHD010000173.1:0-2623 GCA_964620415.1 uncultured Clostridium sp. | reverse complement strand
ATATTTTTTGCAATATAATTAGTCAAAATTTAACATAATTGTAATATTTTTGTAAAAAAACTTAAATAAATATTTAATATTGAAATAAAGAGCAGATTTTACTCTGCTCTTTACTATTAAAATTCAAAATCTAAATATGTATATTTTGCAATTTTATAATTTAATGCTTTCTCAATATCTTTTCTTGCACTTTCTGAAATATCATAAACTCTATTACAATTTTCAACATTTTTAACTAATGGATTAATATATCTTATTTTCGTTTTTTCTATACTAACACAATATCTTTTTATTGGTAATATATCACTTGTATTTACTTCTGTAGCATTTTTCCAAATATTAAAACATTTAGAAATATTATCAATATTACAATGTTCTATCCTTTCTATAACTTCTTTTTCTGATAATTTATATAAATCATTAATGCTAATCATATTTCTTTCAGACATTTTCTTTATTATATCCGCTAAAAATTGCATCGAAAATACAGTTTTATCTCTTCTATACATTCGAGACAGTTTGCTCATTGCATGTACAAATTTTTCTGCAATTTCTTTATGTTTAAATCCTAGCTCTTCTATGCCTTCTTCATTTTTTAAAATTTCAATATCTGTATATATTTCTTTAACATCTTCAAGTCCCCATAATATCTCAGTCGCACCTAATCCATTTGAAAATGTATATTCCAATCTATCACTTGAAAGTTTAGGAGTATCATTATCTGCTATTGGATATATATGATAATTAGAAACTTCATTTATACTTATTCCATCTCTATTTAACAAATCCATTATTCCTCTTGATTCACTAATAATTTTTGTAGTTAATTCCTCAGTTGATTCTTGTTTTTCATAATCTTTATTCATAAAATCAATAGCATGTTTAAAAACAGGAGTTGCTATATCATGAAATAATCCAGAAAGAGTCTGTTTTTTATCTTTTGTAAAATTCCAAATAATTAAAGCTACTCCTACACTATGATCTAAACTAGAATACCACATTTGATCATACATTTTGGAATATATAGTACCACAACTTATACTAATTCTAGCTTGTCTTTGCATTTCAGGTGTATTAATATAATCATTTAAAAATTCAGGAAATTCCTTTGATAATATTTTAAAATATTTCTGTATTTTTTCATCTAAACTCTCTAAATAATTGTTCATTTTACTTCAATCTCCCATTTAATTTATTAATTTTTCTTTACGCATTCCCCATTTTAGAATAATTTAATAAACTACCCCATCGCAAGCGGCGGAGTAGTCGCCTGTATGCCTACTCAAAAATTTGAATCTGATTTTCAAAAATTTTATTATATGATTTGCCTTGATTCTTTACGTAGTTTTCGATTTGCCTTTCATTTCCATTTTTCCCTACTGTGCTCACGAAATATCCGTCCACTCCAAAAATTTCCTCCCCACAATTTCTTTTTTACTTCTGGACATGTTTTAAATACGTACCTCGCAGTTATACTTTTTACTATATTTGCTATTTGTGCGGGAGCAAATTTTGGAGTACTCTGTATTAAAAAATGCACATGGTCTAAGTCTTCTCCTATCTCTACAAAGTTTATCTCATATTGGACGGATATTTCTTTACACGCATTTATTATTGCTTCTACTACTTTTTCTGAATCGAAAACTACTTTTTTATACTTAGTAGGGCATACATAGTGGTATAATAATATCGATACGTTATGCGATTTATGAATGTACATACTCATTTATTTTTCCTCCACATTTTTCGATATTATTATACCACTCTAATTTGTCCGATGCAAGCGTTTGGGAATGTAACTCAAAGAGGTTCAAGACATAGCAAAACAAAAATATATAACTCAACGATGTGCTTATATTTCTTAGATTATTATGTAAATTTAAAAAGATTATCTGATGTTAATGTCAATATAAAAATGTAAATTTTTTTGAATATAAGAATGTAAGTTTTTGTACATTTTTATTTTCCATTTTTTTTTACATTCTTATTTTATCACTAACAGAAATTAACTTATCAAGTAAATTTGTTGTTCCATCTTCATTTTTAGTATTTCCTAATCTTTCTCTTCTAAACACTGTTAGAAGACTAGGATCAATTAAATTAGTATCTTCAGGCTGATAGACCAAAAAGAATTTAAAACATAAATCTGTTTTAGCTCTTTCAACCAAATCTCTGTCAGAAAGTTTATAGTAATTTTTTAACAACAAGAACTTAAACATTCTTACTACATCTTCTGCTGTTCTTCCCATCGTTGATGAATATTTATCTTTTAATTCATCATATACAAATGAAAAGTCTACGTTCTCTTTTAACTGTCTTCAAATATTATCTTTGTCAATCAAAATATCATATAATGAACCATATGTACTTAAATTAAAACTTATTTGATTACTTATTTTTAACATAGTCATATCAACCCTTTCAACTGCTTCTATTATATCATTTTTTTAAATTTTATTCCACAAAAAATGATGAATTAGAAAAAATTTTTTCTAATTCACCATTTTTTTGTGCTACTTTTTCAGCAACTTCGTTTTTACCTTTCTTTTTTCTATCTGAATAAAGTAACTTAACATTTTTAATGTCTGTCCCTGTTTTTTTCTTATATTCGTTTATGATACCA
>CAZUHD010000172.1:0-2792 GCA_964620415.1 uncultured Clostridium sp. | reverse complement strand
GTTCTTGTTTACATAAGCATAACTAATTAAAGAGATTTACTAATTAATATAATACAATAAAATAAGATAAAAATCAATACGTTTTAAAAAAAGTTTAAAAACTTTTCCAAGGTAAAATAATAAAATGTTACAGCTTAAGATTATAGATACTATTGACTAAGACTATTGATATAACTTTATTTACTTGTGTTTATAAAATTATATCCTTGATTCTAAAAAACTAAAATAATAATTCAGTAAAATCAATATTTTAAAAGATTTTGTATTTTTTACAGAAATTACAAAATTGCTTTATGTCAGTAGTTATATCACCTTAAGCTGTAAATAATACATTATGTATAAAAGTTCAATTTTTAATGATTTAAAATCCAACAATTGGAATCATTTAAAGTTTTTATCATATTCATAATAATTAATAGCTTACATAAAGTTAAACATATTCTTACTTTAATTCGTTTTTGTTGTTTATAATTTTCTTTCCTTTTTCCATAGTTTTGATAGCTCCCATGTTTTTATTATTCTTTCCTAAAATCATGTTTAAAACATTTGTTAAATTGTCTGTAAATAAATATCTTACTATCGTTCCTATTAAAACAAATATCTCTGCAATTCCCGCTGATATAAATATATTTAGTACTGTTTCTGAATAATTTAATATTTGATTTCCCACTAATATAAATATTACATTTAAAAATACTAGCTCTATAATTAAAATTATTATAAGTATTATTGAATACCATTTTCTTGCTTTTTTATCTTCTTTTGCATTATTTATATATAATTTAACTATACTATCATCTATATTAAATTGTGTTGGTTCTTTTTTTTCTTCTTTCAGTTCCTTTTTTTTACTCATTGCTTCTTCTAAATACTTTACATCATCTGAATGCTTTGTTTCTTTTAAATCTTTTGTTTTTGTTGCAGGTGTCATATCGTTCATACTAATTGTAATGTCTCCATTCTTACTAACATAGCATACGTGGAAACTTCAAATATTTTTGCTAATTCTTCAATTTCATATCGTCTGCTTATTTCCTTTAATAATTCTCTATTCATAAGTAGAGCACCTGCAAAATAATCTACTTCTTTTTCCATTTCTTTTGTTCTTCTATCTGTTTTTGTCACAGTTCTATTTAATGTATCTATGTACATATCTGTATTTTTTAACATTTTCTGATGTAAAAAATAATGTCCTAATTCGTGTGCTATTGTAAATCTTCGACGATTTTCTGAGTTATTTATATTTACTAGAATTTCGAACTTATCTTCTTCTTTATAGTATTTTATTGCCCCAGAAATTTCATTTTTAATTTCTATTCCGTAAGACTTTATACCATATTTATTAGCTAAGAAAACAATGTCAATAGGGGCTTTATACATTAGATCATTATCTATTAGTATTTGTGTCGTTAGTTCCTCTATGTCTTCTCTAATTCTACTCATATAATTCTCCCTCCTTTTTCGTATTATATTATAAAAAGTACTTACAAGTCAATATGATTTTCAAAGTTTTTTTGCTGTTTCCATTTGTAGTTACAGTTTACAGTCTCTCAAGAAATTAGAAACTAGTGTTTTTAGGTATTTCAAGGTTTTATCAAATTAATCTTGTGAAATCTTGAAATATATTAGATTGCTAGATTTTAATTTTTTAGAAGTTGTGAATATTTGTTATAACTTAAAATAATAAAAAATAGAAACAGGAAATAATGTTTTAAATCATCTCCTGTTCTATCATATTTGTCTTTCTCCATTGAATCAATTTCCTAAGCATGTTAAATGATTAAATTTTAAATCGCTTTTTTTATTAATTCCTTTACAGATATATTTTTACTATATATTCAAGATAATTTCATCGTTTATTACAAAATTGTAATACTGTTATAGTCTAATTCTGCATAACTTTTATTCTATTATTAAAATATTAAAACAAAATTATATATTTTTATATGTTATTTTTGTTTACATTTGCTTTATGTATCTTTTTATTTGATAAAATAAAATACACCCCTATATTGAGATGTATTTTTATAAAATTAATAGTAACAATTGTATTACTGTATTTCATCAACATATAATTCATCTACAACAGCTACAACTGTGTATTTCTTTAATTTTTGTATGTTTTTTATTTTGTCTAAATTGCTATATTCTAAAATTTGCTCTTTTGCTTTTGCCTTTGTTTCTTCAAGTAAGTTTTCTTCACTCTTCTTTAAGTATTTAAATTCTATTAATATTGAATAATAATCCTTTGTTGTATCTTTAGGAAGTATTAATAAATCCATATATTGCCTGTTAACTTCAAGTTCAGATATTATTTCAAATTCGTTTATTTCTGTTAATATTAAATTATATGCAAATTTTATATTTTTTTCATCAAAATTAATGTAATCCCTATTAGATAATTTATGCAATAGTTCGTGAATTTCCTTAGTTAATTTTTCTATTTTTCCTTCGTTTGAAATTTCTTTGTAAATATCTTCTTGCCTATTAGTTAGTTCATTGTTCACTTCATTATCTAATAAATTATAGTAGTATTCTTGATATAATCCTCTCATTACTTTATTTGGTATTGTCAATATATCTTTTGCTCCATCTGTGCTTTCTATTGTTAAATAGCCTAAATAAAATAATAATGAAAACATATCATTAATTGTTGCTTGTTTCATTGGATTAAATTTTTCAGTTATTTCTGTACGGACTTCTTCTTCAACTAATGATTTTCTTATAACTTCAAACCTTTCTCTATCTCTACATAAATTCAACATATTCTCTATTTTTGATGAATCACTATC
>CAZUHD010000171.1:0-2812 GCA_964620415.1 uncultured Clostridium sp. | reverse complement strand
TAGTTTTATAAATAGTAATATAAGTAGTAAAAACTAGATATTTATAAAAGATAGGAAGTGTTCTTATGAATGAAAAAATTAACAATCAAACTTTTGAAAGCATCAAACATATTGACGAAGATGGAGTTGAATATTGGTATGCAAGAGAATTGCAAACAGTTTTAAATTATAAAGAATGGAGAAAATTTGAAAATGTAATAAATAAGGCAAAGGAAAGTTGTAAGAATAGTGATGTTAATGTGTTTGATTGTTTTGTCGACGTTGACAAGTCAATAATTTCTGGAAAAGGAAGAAAATCCATAATTAAAGATTACAAATTAAATAGGTATGCTTGCTATTTAATAGCACAAAATGGAGATCCTAGAAAAAAGGTTATTGCTCTTTCACAAACATATTTTGCAGTACAAACTAGAAAACAAGAAATTAGTGAAAAAGAATATACTTTATTAACAGAAGATGAAAAGAGATTTTATCAAAGAAATTTAACAAAAAAAGGAAATTATTCACTTAATCAAACAGCTAAGAAAGCAGGAGTAAAAAACTTTGATAAGTTTCATAATGCTGGTTATAAGGGTTTATATAATGGAGAAACAGCTGATGATATTGCAAAAAGAAAAGGATTAAGATATAGAGAAGATATTTTAGACAATATGGGAAGTGAAGAACTTGCAGCTAATTTATTTCGTATTACACAAACAGAATCAAAATTAAAGAGAGATAACATACAAAGTGAAAAAGAAGCTAATAAAACTCATTATAATATTGGAAAAAATATTAGAGAAGTAATAGCTAAAAATGGTGGAACTATGCCAGAAGAATTACCTACGCCTAAAAAGAGTTTAAAGCAATTAGAAAAAGAAAATAAGAAAAGTTTGAAAATAAAAAATGTATGACATTAACATCTTCCGCAGACTATGTAATTTCAATTGTAAAACTTGGGTTGTTATCAATGAATTTTTATATTTTATCTTTTTATTTTTTGAAAAAATAATTTTTAAAAATTTAGTATTATTTATTAAATAACATAATAAAAAACTGCACGGCAATTTAATAAATTTTAAATTTTTTGTAACAATTCTGTAATATAAAGGAAAAAACATAAAGACATATAATATAAATATAGTTATTTGAGGATAGAAAGACAGCTATCACGCCATAATACTGGTCTATAAAGAGATGCTGGAGTACGCCGTCCCACGAAATAACTATATAAAAAAGGATACTTGAAATATAGTATCCTTTTACTTATACTTTTTATATTTATTTAATTCAATTCCATTTTGCAATTTACTTTCTGTTATTGGATAAACACTCCTTAAAAACAAGTCTCCTCTTTCATTTTTACACCCACCTCTATTTAGCTGTATTTATACATTATTTCTATTATTTATGCAATATAAAAAATTTTTTAGAAAAATTAGCAGTTGCATTCGGCAAATGCTAAAAAATATGATAATATATTACTGCTAATAGAATATGTGCAAACGCTGGGATTTCTATACAAGCCTATACTATAAATAGAAAAAAGAAAACAAGATACAAGAAATACATTCAAAAAAAGAGTTCTTATAACCAACATATGTTAAGAGATACATACGCAACAAGAATTGATTGAAGCAGGAGTTCTAGCAGATGTACTACAAAAACTACTAGGACATAAAGATATACAAACTACAATAAATACCTATACAACTATATTTGATAAATTTAAAAAGGAACAAGTATACAAGTATGTAGATTATATTCAAAATATGGGTTAAAAATGCTGCTGTACCCTTTTACAACAATAAGGTCATACAAAATTAGGAAATATATGACATTATCAGAAATTAAAAAAATAATAAAATTAGACAACAAATCAAAAACGAGCAATTCTTACTCTTATGTAAGTTTGCTCGTTTTAACTGTCAAACTCAGGCGAAAATCCTTATGGCTCTAGTGAAATATAATTTTTATGAATTAATAAAAAAATAAATTACAAGCAATAAAATAGCCTGTATTCCTAGATACAAGCTACTTACAGAAACTATTTCTATGGTGGGTAGGGTTGGATTCGAACCAACGTACGCTCTCACGGCCAGATTTACAGTCTGGTGCCATTAACCACTCGACCACCTACCCATATATACTCTTCTAAGCACTTTTATATTATAAGGTTAAAAGAAAAATTTGTCAATACCCTTTTTAAATTTTCCCATACAAAAAATTCTTTCGAAAATTTTTTGTCAGATATAATAATAAATTCACAAACAAAATTAGTGTAACTTATTATTCTACATTTTAGATTATTTTCATTTATTAATAGTTTAAGAGCTTTTGCATAAGTAGTATTGCATTATTTAATAGAATAAGTTATATTTTTTATTTCAGTATGTTTATATAATCCTGTAAGATTATCTCTTTTGTAATTAGCATTTCTAATAATAACATAATTCATTTATATATATCCTATTTATGATAGATAAGTCTTCGCATACTTGATAAAAAATATCTCCTAGGTTATAGCTAACAAAACTTTTATAAAGTTCTGTGTAATTTATTTTTTCATATATATACTAAAAATAATATAGAATATATAGATATTTATATTATATTTAGTATAATAAATTGTTCAAAGTTTGTAAACAATTCATAAAAAACAAATAGATTACAAAAATTTGTTTATATATTAAATAGCAAGTCTACAGATAGATAAGAGTAAAAATACAAAGAAGTAAAATAATTTTTGGGCGAATAAAAAGGTGTAAAATCTTAATATTTTTTTCTTGAAAATATGTAAAATATATGATATAAATTAGTATAAAACCAAGAG
>CAZUHD010000170.1:0-2820 GCA_964620415.1 uncultured Clostridium sp. | reverse complement strand
AGCCAAAAGCTCCCTCTAATTAGTGTGCTTTTATTTGGAGGCTGTGAATTGTAACCAATTTTTACTTTATGTATTAATGAATCCCTTATAAATTGTTCTACTTTATCATTTGTTCCTACTGGAACTGTTGATTTTACTACTACTAAGCAATCTCTTTCTACATTTTCTGCAATTTGTCTAGATACTGTTGCAACATAACTTAAATTTGCTGATCCATCTGGTTGTTCTGGAGTGCCAACACCTATAAATATTGCATCGGCATCTTTATATGCAGTTTTATAATCGGTTGTAAAATCTAGTCTGCCTTCTTTATAATTTTTTACCAATAATTCTTCTAATCCTTCTTCATATATTGGTGATTTTCCGTTTTTTCATCATTTTTACTTTGTTCTCATCTACATCTACACAAATTACACTATGTCCTTTTTCAGCGAAACAAACTCCTGCAACCAGACCTACATAACCTGTTCCTGCTACTGCGATTTTATATTTTTTCATTTTTTCTTTTTTCTCTCCCATCTTTTTAACTATTTATATAATTTATAAATTTATTTACCCTTTCGTTTTTTCTGAAAAACTTTAATGTTTTCTTCGACAATTTTTCTATTATTTTAATTTCTACTGGTTCAATAAATTTTTGTCTAATTAAATCTATAATTATAGAAAATACCATTATTGATCCAACTGATATTATGACATTTCCTATTAATTCTATTGTACTTTTATTCAAAAATGTACTAATTTTAAAAATATCTTCCCAAATTATAGTACGCATAAAAATATTTGCATGTATTAGATATACACCTAACATAGTAGATGCAACTACATTGATAAATTTGTTATATTTAATATTCATATTTTTAAATGTAATAAAAATACATATCGACGATATTACTATAAATATTGAATTCATATATGTAAAATAATCATAATGTCTACTAACAAAATTTATTTTTTGTCCTATTATATCAAATGCTAATATAGATAAAACAATCATAAATATAGATAATAAGGCTAGTTTTGATTTATTTCCATTTGTATAATTGTTGGGATATTTTTGAATATATGCACCAATAATATATAGTGTAATAAACCATAAAACATCTGAAAAGCCTAATTTTCCTCCAGTAAATGTTGGTATTATTACTTGAACTACAAACAACAATATCATTAATTTTTCCAATCTTTTTTTTGAACATTGATTAATGAAAGCATTTATATAATCAGAGAATATATAAATAACTACATATGTAGTTATAAACCAATATTGCGAATGTATTATCGGTAATATACTTTTTACTACTGATTTAATATCTAATTCCATATTTAATGCTATGCCTACAAATAAAAATACAATTGAATATGTAAATACTTGTACAATTAAACTGACTAACTTCTTTAATTTAAATTTAGAATTTATCATAAAATATCCTGTAATTAATACAAAACAATTTACTCCTATTTTCCCACCTATTAATAAGATTTGAATTATTACTTTATTAGTTGTAATATCATTTGAAAAAGTAAAATTGCCATAAGAATAGTGGTGTAAGACTATCAATAACATACTAAATATTCTTAATAATTCTAAATTAGATTGTCTTGCTTTTTTATTTTCATTTAATGAATCCTCGTGTGTGTGTGTGTGTGTGTGTGTGTACAGTATCAACTATTACAGCCATTTATTTTTTCCTCCCACTTATTCATACATTTCTTTATTTTCTTTATACCAACTAACAAATTTTTTTATTCCTTCTTCAAATGTTGTTTTTGGTTCATATCCAATTAAATTTTTTGCCTTACTTATATCTGCATATGTCCTTTCAACATCACCAGGTTGCATTGGTAATTGTTTTATTTTAGGTTCAACACAAAGTGCTTGTCCTATTGTACTTATCATCTCTTTAAGTGTTACAGGTGAAGAGTTTCCTAAATTTATAATTTCATATACATTATTATTGTTTATACAATATTCACAAGCTTTTTTTATTCCATCTACTATGTCTTCTATATATGTATAATCTCTTGATGTTGTTCCATCTCCAAACATTGGTATTTCTTTATTTTCAAGCATTAATCTTGTAAATTTGTTTATTGCTAAGTCTGGTCTTTGTTTTGGTCCATATACTGTAAAAAATCTTAGCATTATTACATTAAAATCAAATAATTTATGGTATACATGTGTCATTACTTCATTTGCTTTTTTTGTTGCTGCATAAGGACTTATTGCATAATCTACTATCATATCTTCCCTAAATGGTACTTCTTTACAATTTCCATATACACTACTTGATGATGCCATAACTAAGTTTTTAACGTTATGTTCTTTCATTTCTTCTAATATATTTTGTGTTCCCATACAATTTACTTCTTGATAAAGAATAGGATTTTCTATTGATGGTCTTACTCCTGCCATTGCTGCTAGGTGCATTACTACATCAATTTTATTTTCTTCAAATATTTTCTTTATTGCTTGTCTATCTCTTATATCTGCTCTATATAGTTTAAAATTTTTATTTTTTACTAATTCTTTTATATTATTTTCTTTTATTTTAGGATTATAGAAATCACAAAAATTATCTATTGTAACAACTTTATTTTCCTCTTTAATTAAACTTTCAGCAAGACTAGATCCTATAAAACCAGCTCCACCTGTAATAAAATATGTTTTCATTACTTTCCTCCTAATTTAATTCTTTCTTCACACAATCTAATGCTTCCGCTATTACTTTATCCATATCATAATATTTATATTGTCCTAGTCTACCACCAAAAATTACATTAGAATTTTTATCAGCTAATTCTTTATATTTTTGATAA
>CAZUHD010000169.1:0-2866 GCA_964620415.1 uncultured Clostridium sp. | reverse complement strand
TAAAATAATGTGAAAGAATAGCATTTTTTCAAATTTATGTTATAATACAATTGTGCAGTTGATAACTGCACAATTTATAAAAAGAAGGTACATAAATGTTAAAAGTGAATAAGAATGAATATAATGAGATTTTTCAAAACATAAAAAACGAAATTTTAAATTCTCAGTATAAAGCTATGCAAGCTATTAATAAAGAATTAATTTATATGTATTGGCACATCGGAAAAATAATTTTGAATAATAGTCAATGGGGAAATAAGTTTATTGATAGTTTATCAGTCGACTTAAAATTAGAATTTCCAGAAATTAAAGGTTTTTCTATTAGAAATCTTAAGAATATGAAAAAATTTGCAGAAGAATATCAAGATTTCGAATTTGTGCAGTCAGTAGCTGCACAAATCACTTGGACTCATAATGTACTATTATTAGATAAAATTAAAGATATAGAGATTAGAAAATGGTATATTAATGAAACTGTAAAGAATGGCTGGTCTGTTAACATTCTAGAAATGCAAATAAATAGCAAATTATATGAGAGACAAGTAAGCAACGAAAAAATAAGTAATTTTCAAAATACTTTACCAGACCTTCAAAGTGATTTAGCAATACAAACAATGAAAGATCCATATTTATTTGATTTTATTTCATTAAAAGGAAAAGTGAAAGAACTAGAAATTGAAAATGCTATGATAGATAGAATTAAAGATGTCCTTATTGAACTAGGTAACGGATTTGCATTTGTTGGCAATCAATATAAGCTAACTGTTGGCGATAAAGATTATTTTATAGATTTGTTATTTTATCACTTAAAATTGAAATGTTATATCGTTGTGGAATTAAAAGCAAGAGAATTTGAGCCAACTGATGCAGGACAGTTAAACTTTTATTTATCTGCAATAGATGATTTAGTAAAGGATAAAGCAGATAATCCTAGTATTGGATTACTTCTATGTAAAACAAAAGATAAATTTACAGCAGAATATGCATTAAAAGATATTAATAAGCCTATTGGAGTTAGTGAATATAAATTACTAGAAGATATTCCAGAATATTTGCAATCACAATTACCAAAAGCTGAAGATATTGAATTACATATACAAGATATAGAAGAAAGTTAACGGGAGGAATACTTATGTTTGAATTAAAAGTGACAGATGAAAATATAGAAAATAGTTTAATAACAAATTCCCTTGATAGAAATAAAACGGTTTTTCAGTTTTTGAAAATTCTATATTCGCTAAAAGAGCAATATTCCTTATGCATTGATGGAAATTGAGAAACTGGGAAAACATTTTTTGTTAAACAATGTATGAGAACTATACAATTGCTAAATATGAATGAAGCAACAGAAAACCTAGAAAAGTATAAAGCCAAATTAAATACTGAGTTTGCTGAAATGCAGGTTCAAAATGAGCTTTTTCCAGTGTATTTTAATGCATGGGAATATAATTCTAATAGAAACCCATTAATAGCTTTCATTTATAGTTTAATAAATGATATAGATTTAGACTTATCAATTTCTAAAGATAATGAACATACTACTATTATAGATAGATTAAAAAAATTAATGTCATCTTTTAAATTTTGTGCAACCATTACAGATGAAAAAACAGGTATGTCTTATGGTGCAGAAATTCAGTATACTCCAAAAGATACGCCTAATATATTAAAAGAAGTTACATCAATAAAGAATATTGAAGAAAACTTTAAAGATTTATTTAATGATATTCTTCCTGAAAAAGCAAATAGAGTAGTCATTTTCATAGATGAATTAGACAGACGTAATCCTATATTTGCAGTAAAATTATTAGAAAATTTCAAGCACTTTTTTAATGATAATCGCTTCATATTTGTATTTTCTACCAATATATTAGAGCTAAAAAATACTATTAATAATTTTTATGGTAATAATTTTAATAGTTCTTATTACTTACAAAAATTTTTTGACTTACAATTTGAATTGCAAAAGGTTAATTTAGAAAATTATATTAATAATCACTTAAAATTAATTTTTACTGGTTGGCAAGAAAAGATTATTAATGAGATTATGCATACTTTTAATTTTTCATTGAGAGATTGTAATAGATATTTTTCTATGTATAACTTTGTGTATAATTATATAACTACATCTTATTGGGTAGAAAATAGAATATCTCATAATTTGGTTAAATATGTTGTATTTCCTATACTTCTAGCATTAAAAATCAAAAACCTAGAACTATATGATAAAATAGTTTGCGGAAAAGCAAAGGAAAACTTTATAAATGTTATCTATTTAGATGATAAATTTTTAGAAGTTATAAATAGTATAACTCAAGATATACCCAAACAAGATATGAATGTTAAATTACTTTTAAACGATTTATATGATAATCTATTTATTAAAGCAAATGTTAATTATGATACTATGATGATGAATGGAAAAATATGTATAGATCACATTAATGTAAATACCTTAAAGATGATGCTATCTTTTATAAATGATATAATAACTTTATCATAATAAAAAAAATCGTATTAAACACATTATTTGAATGTAGAGAGGAAAACCTGTATGCTCTAACAGAAAAGGATAAGGAAAAGATTGGAGCTTTAACTAAGGATAATGATAGTTATGAAAAACTATTTAAAATAATTGAAAAATTCCCACATATACAAGAAGATTTAGAAAATATTAGAAACAGCTTAGATAGTGATATTGACGGAATAAATATTATTGGAGCTTATGAGAATGAAAATTTCTATAAAATACGGATTTTCAGATGCAATCAATTTGATATTATGATGTGTTGCTCAAAAATAGAAAGAGAAAGAGTATATCGTAGATTTTTAAAATTTACAATATACTCTATTTTTAGCTATTTGA
>CAZUHD010000168.1:0-2866 GCA_964620415.1 uncultured Clostridium sp. | reverse complement strand
AATTTGAAGATGGAATAACAAAAACAATAGATTGGTACTTAAAACACCCAGAATATTTAGAAAAATAAAAGCATAGTTTTGTAAATGACTAAAATAAATTAAAGGAAGTGAACAAGCAAGCATAAGACCAGTTGTAATATTGTAAAACAATATAGAAATTATTATAGCTAAACACTTATAATTGCATCAATTACAAGTAGAAAATCTACAAAAGCTCAACTTCCAACTTATGTATATTTACAGACAAGTGAAATAAGATTGGCAAAAAACTCTATAATATGAGTTATAGATAGAGCAAGATTAAAAAAGTTTATTGGAGTTTTAGATATTGCAGAGGTAAAAGCACTAGATAAAACTCTAATTATTGCATTAGTGATTAAAAACAAAGAAAAAGAAATAGAAAAAAAGAAAAAGAAAAAAGAAATAGAAATAAGAAGAATTTTTAAAAAAGATAGACAATAAAGAATGCTTAACAAGAAAACAAATAACATCTTATGGAATTGTAACCATAGTTTATTTTATAATTCTACAATAATTTGATATTATTTATTGCATTGAAAATCGTTTTTTAGTCATTTTTATATTATATAAATAATTTGGTATCTAATATTTTACTCCTATTCCTTTTTACACAAAACTTTGATAGTACGAATTAAAACTTAGTTATGTATAAAGTTATAATAATTGTATATAATGAAAATAATTATTCCGAAAAAGTAAAAAAACTTTACTTTTTCGGAATATTATATTATAATATTTTTGAGGTGAAATGACTATGAAATTAATAAAAAGAGAATTTTATTTAAATAAACTAATAGATGTAATTGGAACTCCAGACATAAAAGTTATTACTGGGATCCGAAGAAGTGGTAAGTCAAAATTACTCGAATCATTTAAAGAATATATAATTAATAATGTGGAAAATTATAATGTAATACATATTAATTTTAATTTACCTGAATTTGAGAAAATAAAAGAATATAGTAAGTTATATGAATATATATCTAAAAACTATATAAAAGGAAAGCATAATTTTGTTTTAATTGATGAAGTACAAATGTGTGAAGGATTTGAAAAAATTATAAATGGAATACACGCAGAAGAAAAATATGATATTTATATAACTGGTTCAAATGCTTTTTTATTAAGTAGTGATTTAGCAACATTATTCACAGGAAGAACTTTTAGTTTTGAAATATATCCATTTTCATTTAAAGAATATTTACAATATTATAAATACAAAGATATTCAAGATGCCTTTGAGAGTTATGTAAAAGAAGGTGGAATGTCAGGTTCATATGTTTATAAAACACAAATTGATAAATATAAATATATAAAAGATATTTTTAATACTTTAATTTTGAGAGATATAAAGCAAAAATATAATATCAGAAATGTAGATATACTCAATAACTTAAGTAATTATTTAATAGATAATATTTCTAATTTAACTTCTTCGAATAATATAACTAATTATTTAAATAGTAACAAAATTGAAATAACGGATAAAACAATTAAAAATTATATCGATTATTTATGCAATTCTTTTGCTTTTTATAAAGTTAAAAGATATGATATAAAAGGTAAAAAATATTTGTCTACTCAAGATAAATACTATTTAGCAGATCATTCTATTAAATATGCAACTCTTGGAACTTCCAATATGGATTATGGAAGGACATATGAAAATATTGTTGCAATAGAACTTTTAAGAAGGGGCTATGAGTTATATGTTGGAACTCTATACAAAAAAGAAATTGATTTTATTGCTCAAAAGCATAATGAAAAGATTTATATTCAAGTAGCAGACAATATAGATTACCAAGATATATTAAATAGAGAGGCTGAACCACTTTTACAAATAAAAGATGCTTATCCTAAAGTTATAATAGCAAGAACAAGACACGAAAATTATCAATATGAAGGTATACAAATATATGATATTGCAAATTGGTTAACTACATAATAGAGATAATTTATCAAGTTTAGAAAAAATTGATTGGAAATAATATAATAAACTTAACTTCAAAGTTGTGAAAAATTTTAATTTTATAGAAAGTAACAAGAGAAGGAGAGAGGACTATGATTTTTTAAAATTAACATAAAACAATATTTCACAATGATTGATTTTTTACAGAATTTATAGTAGAATATGTTTAATAAAAATGAGAATAGACAAAGAAAGGGTGATTTGTATGAAAGGTATAGCTATTGGTGAAAGTGATTTTAGGATGCTTCGATCTCAAGACGACTATTTTGTAGATAAAAGCTTATTTATAAAAGATATTATTGATAATAGAAGTAAAGTATGTTTAATTACTAGACCACGTAGATTTGGAAAAACCCTTAATATGAGCATGCTTAAATATTATTTTGATATTAATGGAAAAGATAACAAAGAACTATTTAATGGATTAAAAATAATGGAACAAGGGGAGAAATATACATCAAAACTTGGGGCTTATCCTGTAATTTATATTACCTTAAAAGATGTAAATGATTCAAATTATGAAGGTATGCTTTCAATTTTAAAAATGTTCATTCGCTTTATGTATCAAGAACATCGTTACTTATTAGATAGTGATAAAATTTATGAAGAAGAAAAAGAGAAAATAAAAGATATTTTATGGTGTAGAGAAGATGAAGTTACACTTAAAAGTTCTATTAGAAATTTAAGTGAATATCTATACCGCTATTTTGAAAAGCCTGTTATAGTATTAGTAGACGAATATGATGTACCAATTCAAAATGCTTATGTTAAAGGATATTATGAACAAGCAATAGATTTTTATAAAACTTTTTATGGTTTATCATTTAAAGATAATCCATATTTAGAAAAGACTGTATTAACAGGAGTATCAAGAGT
>CAZUHD010000167.1:0-2884 GCA_964620415.1 uncultured Clostridium sp. | reverse complement strand
CTTGTTACACCAAATGAATTTCGAGTTAAACTTCTAATGCGTGCACATAATTCAAGTAAAGAAAATGGTTTTACTAAATAATCATTTGCTCCACTATCTAAACCTTTTACCCTATCTGAAATAGAATCTTTTGCTGTTAAAAATAGTACTGGTGTTGTTTTTCCTAAATTTCTAATATGAGTTAGTACTCCATATCCATCTACTTTAGGCATCATAATATCTAAAATAATTATGTCATACTCTACTGCATCTATTAATTCAATAGCTTCCTGTCCATCGAAACAGCTATCAATACTATACCCCTCTGATGTAAGTTTTTGAACTAAAATATTATTTAAATCTTTTTCATCTTCTGCAACTAAAATACGCATAATAATCACTTCCCTTTTTTATTCAAATATATGGTATCTATATATAATCTCTTGGAGCAATACTTGTATCATATTTTTCTGTTTAAATTTTGTTTAGTTAATTAAACTTAATTGTCTTTTTCTTCGTCTTCATTATCTACTGTTAAGTTTTTATCTTTGTCATTTTCTTTGAAACAAATGCAAATTACTATAATTCCTATCTTTTATATTTTGCATTTATTCATTAACTCTTGTATTTAATATCATAAAAATTAAAAATTTTCAATGTTTTACACAAGTTTTACTCAGATAAAATTATAATAAACAGAAAATAACTATACTTAACCTGCAAACAAATTTGAAATAATTTATAGCATATTTCTACAATAGTTATTTAACAAATTTCTTTATTAAGCATTTTGCTTTCATATTTTTCGTAAAGCCTCTAAAAAATTTCTTTGTCAGCATAAATTTGCACAATCTTCTTTACCACGTAAATAATATTTTTTCAAACTTTTCGCAGCTAATATTAAGTGGATAATAAACTCTTGATGTATAAATAATAAAGTCCTCCTCATAAAAATATTTTTACATAAATATCATAAATTTATTACTTTAATTATTGCTTAATCTTAATTATCCTAATTATCCTATTTTTTATTTCATTTAATACCTTTAGAGATACATTACAATTATAATCAATATTTGAATTATTACTTTAATTATCCATTTGAACTTTTCCATTTCATATCTCCTAAAACAAAAGTGAAATATAATAATAGGTTATTTTACTCTTATATTTCACTTATCTCATGTATTTATAAATTATTAAATCCTTCATATTCCTTAAATGCAAGTAAATATAAAGCTTTCAATAAATCAGGATTTTGCTCTTTTAATTCATCAATAACAGTATCTGTTCCTACTTGCAATTCTTTATTTTCTTCAATAATTTCATCAATTAATTTTGGAAGTTCCATACATATTTTGTAAAAAGCTTCCTTGTCACCTGTTACTATTTCATAAAATTTATCCATTGAAACTCGTCTAATTCTCTCATTCTCCATTTTTTCTCCATCTAAAGAAACTTTCCAAACTATATTTTGACTATTTTTTGCTATAACTTCAACTAAATAACACTCTGCAGTATTATCTTTTGCAATTTTATTTAGCATTCTCATATATGTCTTTTGTGAAGACGAAGAATTCATTGTATTATGTTTATTTTTCATTTCTACATATATTTTTGTTCCATCATTCTTAGTATAAATCACATCAAATCCCTCTTTTGGAACTTCACAATTTTTAATATATTTAAACATATTTTGATGAAAATATCCAATAGCATTTGAATTAGTTTTATCTCTTTGTCTTACTAATTCATCTCGTATTACTTCTTCCAAATTTTTTCTATAAACTTTACTATCAAACACCATTTTTATTGGATCAACAGTATTAGAATTAAATCTATTTAAATCAATTCCATCTAATGTCCTTTCATATGTAGAAATTGTATTTTTTATATGTTCTTTAAAAGTTTCTCTTGTTATAAAATTAAGATTCCACATTTTCATTTTCTCCTTTATTTAAAGCATTTATAATTGATATACCTACTTCTTTTGCTAGTTCTACTGGAACAGCATTTCCAATTTGTTTATACACGTCATTCATTTTACCTGAAAAGTTCCATTCATCTGGGAATGACTGAATTCTTGCATACTCTCTAGTAGTAAACGGCCTACTTTCATCAGGATGGCATCTATCAGTTTGTTTCATCATAGGTGAACAAGTTAAGGTTAATGATGGTTCGTCCCAAGAAATTCTTCTTGCTATTCCAGTTCTACCACCACCCATAAAATAACATGATTTCATATAATCTCTTGCAACATCATCTGGTAAATCTCTCCAATATCCACCAGGAGGTACTAAGTCAAATACTTTTTTCTTCTTTTCTGGATATTTTGCTCCTTCTGATTTTGGCACATTCTGTAATACATCTTTTAAGACTGGCTTATACTTGTGAGGTTCTGGATATTTAAATTTTACTTTCCCCTTTAAATCATTTCTAGTTCCTATAATAACCACTCTTTGTCTCTTTTCTGCAACACCATAATCCCAAGCATTTAAAATTTTCCATTCAACTGTATATCCTAAATCTTCAAAAACATCTACCATTGTTTGAATTGTTCTACCACCATTATGAGTTGTTAATCCTTTTACATTTTCTGCTAAAAACATTTTAGGTTGTAATTGCCTTAAAAACTCAGCATAATAAAAAAACATTGTTCCCCTAACATCTTCTAAACCTAATTTTTTCCCTGCATAACTAAATGATTGACAAGGATATCCTCCAGATAATAAATCTAATTCTCCTTTTTTTAAGTTAAATTCTTTTAATAAATCTTTTTGAGAGAATTGAACAATATCTTCTTCAATTACATTCCAATTTGGTCTATTTAATCTTAATGTGTCACATGCTGTTTTATCTATTTCTATTAAACCTATTTCTTCAAACCCTGCTTTTTCTAATCCTA
>CAZUHD010000166.1:0-3038 GCA_964620415.1 uncultured Clostridium sp. | reverse complement strand
CAACATCTTTTGCAGAAAGTAGTTCAATAGGAAAACAAAATGCACAAAATTTTGCTTTTGTAGATGCAGGAGTTATTCCAGAGGAAGTAGAAAATCTAAAAACAGAATTTGAATTTAAAAATGGACAATTTATTTATGAGGTAGAATTTAATTCAAATGGAACAGAATATGATTATTGGGTAAAGGCATCTGATGGTAGTATAGTAAAAAAAGAAGTTGATGCTAGTGATGAGATTACAAATCAAAAACAGCAAGAGGAAAACAATACACAAGCAGGTGAACAAAAAGAAAATAGCTCACAAGTAGGTGAAACTAATACAGAAACTAATAATAAAGCTGAGACTAATGCAGAAAATAGCCAACCAAACAAGCAAACAAATGAAACCAATAGTAACGATACTATTAGTTTAGAAACAGCTAAAAACAAAGCATTATCAGATGCTGGTGTAGAAGTATCAAAAGCTACTTTTACAAAAGAAAAATTGAGTTATGAAGACGGAATCCAAGTGTATGATATTGAGTTTTATACTTCAGATAATAAATATGAATATGAAATAAATGCAAAAACAGGAGCTATTTATAATAAAGAAATAGAGGCTATCAAAAATAAAACAACAGAAGATAAAACTACAAATAACAAACCTTCAGATAATAATAATTCATATATTGGAATTGATAAAGCAAAATCAATTGCTTTAAATCATGCAGGAGTATCTGATGTAACTTTTGACAAAGCAAAATTAGATAGAGATGATGGAAAAACAGTGTATGAAATTGAATTTTATAAAAATAATATGGAATATAGTTATGAAATCGATGCTACTACTGGTAAGATTTTAGATTATGATATAGATAACGATTAATAAAAATAATCAAAAATACAAAGCTGTGAAACTCTTTAATTTCACAGCTTTGTAAATTGGTATATTAATTGTAAAAGTCAATATAAAATTGATAAAAAAATTATTGATATTTTTAAAATAAGAGCATATAATATATATTATAAAGAAAAAGTTTAAAATTTTTGCGGAGTTGTGTTTTAGAGCATAACTCTATTTTTCTTTTTATTTAAAGTATATAATTAAAAAAGTATTAATAGATTTTATATTTTAATGCCGTAGGCATTATTTATGTAAACTGAAATTAAAAAATCACTCATTTTTAATATTGTCAAGACATTATTAAGTAGAAAAGATAATTTTAAGTGTCATAACAAATCATTTCCTTTATCAGATAAAATTAGTAAAAAGGAGCTGATAGAAATAAAGATAAAAAACAAAAAAACATTGAAATCTTTGTTTATTATTTTTACTATTTATGAATATAATTAAATCAATATGTTAAAAATATTTAATAAAATATTTAATATTTGTTGACTTTTTAAAAAGGTAGGTGTATAATTATGTCACAAAAAATAATAAATATATGGAGTCAAAATATGAATATTAAAAGAATTAAAATTGATGGATTTAAAAATTTAAAAAATATTGATTTAACTCTAAATAACATCACCAGTCTATTATCTATTAATAGTTATGGTAAAACTAATACTTTATCAGCAATTCTTTTCGGAATTGATTTTATAATAAGGAATAATGAAACTAAAAAGAATCAAATGAAGTATACCCCAGTAATTCCTGTTAATAGACATTATTTAAGTGATACTTTTTCTTTTGAAATAGAAATGAATATAAAAGGTGAAGAAGTTATTTATGGTTATTCTTTTTTATGGGCTAAATCTGGTAAAAATGGAAAAATCGTAAAAGAATATCTGAAAATAAAAGAACCAACAGCTTCTCAAAAATTCACATTTTATATAAAAAGAGAGGGAAATAACTCTTTTTATAAACCTTCAAAAACTGGTTCGTGCAATAAATCAATATTAATTGAAAATTATGAATTGATTTTAAATAAAATTAAAGCATATGATGAATTATATTATATGAAAATTATAAAAAGTTTAAATAATCTAAAAGTCTTTATTGATCATGACTTTAATGCTACTATTCCTTATAATATTATTCCAATTTTAGATGATGAAGTTTTTAATTATGATTTAAGTGGAAGAAATAATATTCCAACTATTTTATATGATATTAAGAAAAAAAGACCAGAAAGATATAACTTAATAATAAATACATTTATAGATATTTTTCCATCTATTGAAAAAATAGATGTTGTAGAAATCCCTATAATAGCCGAAAAAAATATTCACCCTAATGATATTGAACCTTCGAAAGTAGCTGGTAAATTTTATGCACTAATAACAAAAGATAAAAATTTATCAACTACAATAGATTTTAATAATATGTCTGATGGTGCAAAAAGAATTTTAAGAGTACTTACTAATCTAGAGATAGCATCACACGATGATTTTTCTATAGTAGCTATCGAAGAACCTGAGAACTCTTTAAACCCAAAAGTATTGCAACAATATTTAATAGCTTTAAATGGTTTTGCTAAAAATGTAAAAGTCATTATCACAAGTCATTCTCCTTATTTAATAAATTATATTGATCCTTCTCGTATATATATTGGATTACCAAATGACAATGGAATTGCAACATTCTCGAAAATAAAAGATAAATCTGTTAATAAATTAATGAATGATGCAGATAGCTTAGATTTACGCGTAGGTGACTATCTTTTTGATTTAATGAGTGGAGATTCTAATGATTTAGAAATACTTTCTAAATATACGGAGTAATAAATATGAAAAAATGTGTAGTAATATATACAGAAGGCGAAACTGATTATGAATTTTATAATAAAGTATTAAATAGTATAAAAAATAAAATACCAAATAAAATTTTTAAAGTAGATGTATTAAAAAAGGTATGTATAACTGGAATAGCAAAATTTCAAAAGAAATTGGTTAATAAATTTGTAAAAGAAATTGTTAAAAATTATTCAAAAGACCATGAAATAATAGTTTTTCTTTGTTATGATACTGATGTATTTGAATTTGGAATACATCCTCCTGTTGATAGAATAAAGCTTGAAACTGATTTAAAAAATAATGGTGCTACTAAAGTATT
>CAZUHD010000165.1:0-3050 GCA_964620415.1 uncultured Clostridium sp. | reverse complement strand
TCAAAAGTTGTTTTCTAAAATTTCTACAATGTTCTTTGATTAAAAGGTTCATTTTTTTATAAAACATTGAAAATACTGTTTTTTTACTTTAAAATAGGCTGCGGATAGTAACCAAGAAATCTTTGTATATTTTCTTCTTGATTTTTTAAATTTGCCACTGTTTTATTACATTGTAAATCTAACTTCTTTTCATTGTTAAATCTGATACTAATCGATTTAGCAGCTCCGAACACTGCATTTTTATTTGTTATATAATTAATTTCGTTACTATCAATTACAATACAATTTTCTATATTTTTATTACTTAATCTTGATAATTCAAATAGATATATGTATGTTGAATCAAAGTCTACAATATAGTTAACCATAGTAAATGCTCCTAAACTGCCATACACTGCATAGGTAGACATACAAGGTATTTGGGTAGCAAAAAAATAATTTTCTGAATTCAAATTATTCATTTCTAAAAATTTTATTATATTCTCATCATCAAGTCTTTCTAATTTATATTGCGTTATTATATTAGCACCTTCATTTTTAACTATATTAGTATTATTTTCATTATATTCTTTTAAATTATAATTATCTGTTTTTATATTATTTATTATTGCTTTTGAAGCTATCTTATAACCTATAAAAACACCTAACATATATATAAACAGCAATATGACATTAAAAATAAACCACATAAAATATGTAACTATTCCAAGCAATATTTGAGTAATTAAAATTTTTTTCTGTACAGATTCAACAGATTTATTTGCAAGTATTTCTTTTTTATGTAAAGTAAACGCACTTGCCATTTTACTACACAATATTGGTATTCCAAAATCAATTAATATATAAATAATGCCATTTATGGATAATATATTATTTAAAAACGATATAATTATCAAAAAAAATGAATTAATTAATATAAAATTTAAAATATATTTTACTAAAAAACTTTGTAATGTTATTTGTTTCATTTCTTTACTTCTCCTTTATTTTTAATATTTTATTTTATAATTGAAGATTTTATCACTCTTATATCCTCATAAATATCACTCACTTATATTCATTTATTCTTATAATTCCATATTATTTTATTTTCCACTTGAGGTAATTTTATTTTATCTACTTTTAATTCTCTAATAGCTTTAGACATTGCACTAAAAACAATTTCTCTATTTTCCATTTTTGTTTGAACATTTAATGATATTATATCTTTTGTCTGATATTTTTGCGGATGCGCTTCATTTAATAAGAAATTATTATATATTGTAACACTACAATCATAATCGCCATTTACCAATTGCTATGCTATTCTCATTGCTATTTTTCTTGAATATTCATCATTCAACTTATAATCCACATAAAGTTTTCTTGTATTATACTGATTGTTCATCTTTTATTTGTAAATATCATTTTTTTCAATTCAACATCTTTAATTGAGTATATATTTATTTATATTTTTTATTTGTTTTATTTAAGAAAATTTTATTATATTTTTTTAAAATTTTCAATACTTTTTCTTTATTTTATTAAATGATATCTTATATAAGTGTTAGTGGTGTTAAGTCATATATATTTTATCTTTACAATTTATATATAAATAATAAATAATTTTTATATTATTAATTAATATAAAAGAATGAGGAACTTATGATTTTTATGAAACTAGTTGGACTTAATACTAAATGGTACAGGTGTAAAAATAATTTAACACAAGAACAATAAAAAAATTTACATTTTTATATTGACATTAACAAAGTAGGAATAATAGAAGCAGAAGCTTACTCAGATTATATCCATATATAAGAATATTACAATTTATAGGATATATCAAAAGTAAAAGTGCATCAAAGATATTTGATAGGCATGCAAATTTAAAATACAAATATGGAAATAGACATTTTGGAGCAAATGTCCTAACCAATCTTGTATCTATCTTAAAGAAATTCCTTTTTTTACAAGTAGTGTTGCACAGCTATGCCTTAAATCGTGAAATTTTATTTCTCTTAGATTGTTTTTTTCTTAGCACTTGCTTAAACTTATTTCTCTACCAGTTTTTCTTTCAGATTTTACACGATTGTTTTGAACAACTCTTTTAAAGCCATTTGTTGATGATGGATTGCAACTATTGCTACTGTCCTTTCCTAAGCTGATTCTCTGTATCTCGAATTTTTCTTTGTATATCTTTAGTTCTTTTTTTCAATTCCGCATTTTCTATTTTTAAAGTTTCATATTTAATACGATAATTATTTGAATCTAAATCATGTATAACTTCATCTTTTTGTTTGTTTTGTTGTTTCAATAATTTTATTTCTTTTTCAGATAGTTCTATTTCTTTTTTAGATTTTTTTAATTGTTGTTCTAATTCTTTATATTGTTTTTCAGAATACATCATATAAAATCACCACCCTTCTTGATGAAATTAATTATACTACATATTGGACAAAAATGCACGTTACAATGTTAAAATGGGGATTAAACAAGAGATATTTAATTTTTCTTTTAAAAACTCAAAATTTAAAGAAAAAAGCATTAATTAAGCATATATGACTTAAATTAAAGCTTTTTATATAACGTAACACATTTTTAAAAATTATTTATCAAAAAATTTAATTAGGTTTTCATTACGAAAATATTACAGATAGCTAGTTTTTCGTTTTTTTTAACTAAACCATTATCCAATGTTACAGTTCACAGCTTAAAAAATTAAATCCTGGAATCTCATAAACTTTCAAACCCTCTTTTTTGTCTATTTATATTAATAAAAATTATAAAATATAACTTTTTTATCAAATTTTCTAATACACTTGTAAATAATGTTTTTCCAAACCTTCTTGGTCTTAAAAACATTATTCTGCTATTATTTAAACCTTCTAATGTTTCTATGTATTTAGTTTTATCAACATAATAGCAATTTTTAGCTACTAATTCTTCATAATTACTTATTCCATAAGGCAGCTTTTTCATATTCAACTGCCCTCCTTCCAAAATTAAATATAAGTTTATAAATGATTATAACAAAAATCACTTAAAAAGTCAAAAACAGCTTGTTACTG
>CAZUHD010000164.1:0-3090 GCA_964620415.1 uncultured Clostridium sp. | reverse complement strand
TACTAAAATTGTATTTGCATTTAAAGGTAAAGAAGTTAAGTTAGAAATATATTAAAGGAAACTTTATCATCTAAATTTTTATTATATTTTACTTGAGAAATATAGATATAAAAAAAGAAAATTATAAGATGTTTTAGTACAAATGGTAAATGATATTTGCAATTAAAGTACCGTGTGCTAAACTATTATTGTATTTCATGATAACTCCTCCTTTTTGATTTTTATTTATAGCTAGCGAACCATACTTATTATATCAAAAAGGAGGTATTTTTTTAGCTAGAAACTTTTAGAACCCCATGTAAAACAAGAGATTTTCTTTATTAAATATTTCTTACCCTGTAGAAATATTTAATAAAGAAAATAATGTTATTTTTAAAAGTAAATAAAAAAAGATGCTATATACATCTTTTAGTTTTATCTACATATTTTTATCTTCTGAAGAATCTTCAATTTCTAAAAACATAGGATCATTAAAAAATTCCATTAAGTTAGTATCTAGTCCTTCACATAGGTGAAGTAATGTAGACAATCTTGGTAATTTATTTGTTTCAGTTCCTAATAAAGCATTAATAGTAGATTTAGGAACACCAGAAATTTTGTACAACTCCCATAAAGAAGATAACCCTTTTCTATTCAAAAAATAGTTTATTCTAATCTGTATTGCTTTAGATAACTGCATGATATTATTCCTTTCTAAATTAGTTAATAAAATTAGTATATCAATTTCTTTTAAATTCATAGACTATAATTATAGCCTATGAGGCAAATATAATCTATCTTTATCCTTTCCTAATATAAAACTATGTTTGAAATGGATAAAAAAAGTAATAATATCAGATGATATAAAAATCGTAGAGATGAGTTAAATATAGTTAATAGTAATGAAAATATAGAAGTTATAGGACAAGTAAGTAATATTATATATAATAAAAATTCAAATAAAATTTTTTGATTAGATATAGTATTTATTATAAGAATAGAAGAAACAAGAATCAATAAGAATATGCAAAGTTTTAAAAACCAGACATAAAAATTACAATAAGCGACGAAATAACAAATGGGTTTAGTTGTGTGGCAATTAAGATTTTTTTCTTAATACATTTTATGAGCAAACTTATTGAAAAAAATTAAAATTTTGATATAATATTGAAAAAATTTATTTATGCAATCAAACATGCAGATTAATTCAAAGATGGAACTAAAAGAAAAATATAAAAACGTCGATATTGAAAACTTATTAACACAAAATTAAAAAAAGTACTAATGGCAAAAGAAAATCAGCCATTAACAAAACAAGATAAATAAATCTATGGAAGTTATAAAACAAAATTTAAGCTTTAATGATAAAGGTAAGTTTAAGCCATTGAGTTATGGCAGTAATATAGAAGAACAAGAAACCTTAATAGAGAAGCTAAATAATATTTGTATTGAGTGAAAAGATACTTTTATAATTGCAGAAAAAGCACCAACACAATATTTGACTAAAATGGTATTCAATTAAATTTTCTAAAATGCATTGATTAAGTTTTTATAGCAGGAGATAATTTTAGTTATTTCTTGCTTTGTTACTTGTTTATGTAAAAAATATAGATAAATTTTTTATCAGTTCACGTTACTGGAAAAATAAACTTATTATAGACACTAATATAAGGGAAGATTATAGAAACGTTTATATAATATAACAGCAGAAAATGATTTACAGATGTAAAAAAATTATAATGTATATAGAATAGATATAAAATAATAAATATAAAAAGAGATGGAGGAGAGAAATGAAAAGACTTGTAATAGGAACAACAAATAAGAACAAGGTTAAAAGGTTAAAAAATCTTTTAAGAGATTTTGAATACAATATAGTTTCGTTAGAAGAATATGGTAATAACATAGGAGAACCAAAAGAAGTAGCTAATACACCTGTTGGAATTGCTATAGATAAAGCATTATATTATGCAGAAAAATTACCAACCAATACACTTATATTAACGCAAGATGATACTATAAAGTTTGAAAATATTAATAAGGAAGATGATCCTGGATTACACATTAAAGAACCTGTAATAAAAAAATATGGCAAATTTACAGATGAAAATGCATCGAAATATTATAAAGATTTAGCTAAAAAATATGGTGGAACTATCCCAATGACATTTAATTATGGTCATGCTGTTGCAATAAAAACGGAAGATTCTGACAGAAATATGATAAAAGTAATAGGAGGTAGTTCTAAATTATGTGTAAGATTAGTTGATAGAATACATAATTTAGAAAGTGTGAAGGGATATTTCTTAGGAGCATTAACAGAGGTAAATATTGAAGGTAAATGGATGCCGTATAATGACTTAGATGATGATACTTTGGTAAAATTAGACAATGATTTATATCTTTCTATAACAAAATTATTAAATAGTATATAAAGATGATCTATCAGTCATCTAGTTATTTTCTATAATAATTTATTAAAAGATTAGTTTGTGAGCTAATCTTTTCGTTTTTTTTAGGATGAAATAAATAATATTTCTTCTTAATTATTGACAAAAAATTATAAAAAACATATAATAATTTTACACAATTTAATTTTATAAAATAAAAAGGAGGATCATTATGGAAATTTATGATTTTAAAGTAAAAGATAATGAGGGACAAGAAGTTAGTCTAAAAGAATACGAAGGAAAAGTATTGCTAATAGTCAATACTGCAACAGGATGTGGATTTACTCCACAATATGAGGGTTTACAAAATTTATATAAAAAGTACAATGAAAAAGGGTTTGAAATATTAGATTTTCCTTGTAATCAGTTTGGAGGGCAAGCACCTGGAACAGCAGAAGAAATTGCATCTTTTTGTGATGCAAGATTTGGAATTACTTTTAAGCAATTTGCTAAAATTGATGTTAATGGAGAAAATGAAGAACCACTTTATAAATTTTTAAAATCTCAAAAAGGTGGAGTATTTGGAAATGATATAAAATGGAACTTTACGAAATTTTTAGTAGATAGAAAGGGAAATGTAGTAGAACGATTTGGCTCAACTACTACACCAGAAAAAATAGATAAAAAAATAGAGGAGTTGTTATAAAATGAAATATACTTT
>CAZUHD010000163.1:0-3165 GCA_964620415.1 uncultured Clostridium sp. | reverse complement strand
TTTCTCCAAAAAGCTCTTCAAATTTATCTTTTTTATTTATATCATAATAATTCTCCAATACGCTTGTAAATAATGTTTTTCCAAACCTTCTTGGTCTTAAAAACATTACTCTTCTATTACTTAAGTTTTCTAATTTTTCTATATATTCAGTTTTATCTACATAATAGCAATTATATTTTACTAATTCTTCATAATTGCTTACTCCATTTGGTAAGATTTTCATTTCCTAAACCTCCAAAATTAAATTGAATAAAATTCTATAAATGACTATAACAAAAATGCCTTAAAAAGTCAAAAGTAGCTCATTGCTGTTATTTCGAAGTATTTGGAGGCTGTGAATTGTAACAGGAAAAAAAATAGGAATATATCTATAAAGATATGTTCCTACTTTTTTATAAGCTATATATTATTTTGCATAATCTACAACTCTTTTTTCTCTAATAATATTTACTTTAATTTGTCCTGGATAATCCATTTCATTTTCTATACGTTTTGAAATGTCTCTTGCAAGTACTGTCATTTGATCATCTGAAATCCTATCTGGTTTAACAATTATTCTTACTTCACGACCAGCTTGGATTGCAAATGATTTTTCTACACCATCAAATGAATCTGCAATTGATTCTAATGTTTCAAGTCTCTTTATGTAAGCTTCTAATGTTTCTCTTCTTGCCCCTGGTCTTGAAGCCGATATAGAGTCTGCTGCTTGAACTAAAACCGCTTCCAATGTTTCAGGTTTTACGTCTTCATGATGTGCTTCAACTGCATTTATAATAAGTGGATTTTCTTTGTATTTTTTTAATATATCAACACCTATTTGAACATGTGTACCTTCCATATCATGGTCTAATGCTTTTCCAATATCATGAAGTAATCCTGCTCTTCTTGCTCTTTTTGCATCTAGTCCTAGTTCTTCTGCCATAATTCTTGCTAAATTAGATACTTCTATTGAATGGCTTAATACATTTTGTCCATAACTTGTTCTGTATTTTAGTTTTCCTAATAGCTTGATTAAATCTGGATGTAGATTATTTACTCCTGTTTCTAAAGCCGCTCTTTCACCTTCTTCTTTAATGATAGTATTTAGCTCTTCCTTTGCTTTTTCTACCATTTCTTCAATTTTAGCTGGATGTATTCTTCCATCTTCAATTAATTTTTCAAGGGCAATTCTTGCAACCTCTCTTCTTAATGGATCAAATCCAGATAAAATTACAGCTTCAGGTGTATCATCAATTATTAAATCTATTCCTGTTAATGTTTCTAGGGCTTTTATGTTTCTACCTTCTCTACCAATTATTCTACCTTTCATTTCATCATTTGGTAAATTTACAATTGATACAGTTGTTTCTGCTGTATGATCAGCAGCACATTTTTGTACAGTATAAGTTATAATTTCTTTTGCATTTTTAACAGATTCTTCTTTTGCTTTTTGAGTATAATCTCTTATAAGCTTTGCTTTCTCATCTGTAATCTCTTTTTCCATTTCTGAAAGTAAATATTGTCTAGCTTCTTCTTTACTTAAAGAAGCTACTCTTTGAAGTTCTTGAACTTGTTTTTCATAAAGTTCATTCAAATCATTTTTCTGATTTTCTAAGCTTTGATATTCTTTATCAAGATTTTTTTCTTTTTGCTCTAAATTGTTTGAACGTTTGTCTAAATTCTCTTCTTTTTGAATAATTCTAGTTTCTTGTTTTTGAATCTCGCTTCTTCTTTCTTTAATCTCTTGATCTAATTCTTTTCTGTTATTCATGATTTCTTCTTTTGCTTTAATAATCTCTTCTTTTTTAAGATTTTCTGCTTCAACTTTTGCTAAATCAATTAATCTTTTAGATTCTTTTTCTGCACTCTCGATTTTAGATTCTGCAATCTTTTTTCTCATTACCATTCCTACTGTTATACCGATTGCAAGTGAGATTAAGAAAGTAGCGATTATGATTAAACTGTTCATAATCTTACACCTCTTTCTTATTAAATTTTCAATGTGCGAATAAATATATATATTAAAATTTATATTTTATTTTATTAAATATATTTTTCTACCTTTTTAGTATACCATGTAAAATGTAACTCTGTCAAGAGGGTAATGATGTGAAAATTTTTTTCTTTCCTCAAAATGCTCTTAATAAATAGGAATAAATATAAAAATGTACTTTTTTATTTTCCATTTTTTACATTCTTATTTTATCATTAACATTTTTTCAAAGAATTTTGTTGTAAATTTCCATAATTAGAAGAAAAGTATGCTAAATATAATATAGTAAAAGAAATATTGCCTAATTATATATTTGACAAAAGTAAATAAAATATGATAAAATAAATATAATAATATAGAATAACTTATGTTATTCAAAACTAGGTTATGACGAGCCTTTGGATTCAATCCATAAACGAGTCAAATAAACATTAGGTTATAGTGAGCCTTTAGATTAAGTTCTATAAACGAGCTAAATAAACATTAGGTTAAAACGAGCCTTTGGATTTAGTCCATAAACGAGTTATGAAAAACTAAGCCTAAACTAATTACCACCATAAGTCAATGTTTTGGTGGTAATTAGTTTAATTTTGTCTTTAATCGTTACAATTCAGAAGTTACTGATAATTTATGGTAAATGCTATTATGCTACATTTAGTATATTGTTGTAATCTTCATAATTACTCATATATTCATTCATCATATTGAAAAATCCCTTTGAATGAGTTTTATATTTTAAATGACAAAATTCATGTAAAATAACATATCTTAATACATTTTCATTATATTTTATTACTTCGGGATTTATAATAATAGTTTTATTTGAAAGAGTTTGAGCAAATTTATTTTCTATCCTTCTTATTTCATAATTTTCTGGAGCTAATCCATTTAACATTATTCGTGTTTCTTCCATAACCTTTTCTATTTCAGTTCTTGCAATTTCATCATACATCTTATCTAAAGCCACTTTTAAAATATCTGTATCTCCTATTTTTTTATATTTAGTAGGAAGATATATATTTATGATATTACCTACTAGGTCTAGTTCTGGATTTTTTATTTTAGTATATATAACCTTTACCGATAATGTTTGTCCAAATATTTGTACAGTTTTGTTTAAATTCTTTTTTACTCTATTTTTTCTTGTTAATAAATTAATCATTTTATATACCTCCTATGCGTTCATTTGTTTT
>CAZUHD010000162.1:0-3202 GCA_964620415.1 uncultured Clostridium sp. | reverse complement strand
ATGTAAACATGATATATGCTTTATAATTTCGATGACTTTCCTATTATATAAAAAACTTGATTTTTATTTAATTTTTCTTTATAATATATTTATCAACGTATTTTATAAAGGAGGTTTTATATGGATAATATGATAGAAGATTTTTCAATTCGTTTAGATAAAGCAATGAAACTAAGAAATATAAAATCTGTAGAATTACATGAGAAAACTGGAATTAGTGAAAGTCTTATTAGTAAATATTTGTCTGGCAATGCTCTTGCTAGACAAAATAAAATTTTTTTATTGTCAAAGGTTTTGGATGTAAATCCTGCTTGGTTAATGGGCTATGATGTACCAATGGTAGATTTAAAAACTGTTAAAATTCCTGTTTTAGAAAAAATAACTTTTGATAATAATATATTTTCTAATGAAAACATTAAGGACTATATTACATTAAAAATAAAAGCTTACTGGGATAGCAATACAAAAAATTATTTTGCTATTGCTTCTCCAGATGCCGATATGCTACCGCTTCTTGGTAAAGGCGATTTAGCTATAGTTCATATTCAAGATAAAATAGAAAATGGCAATACAGCATTAGTATATTTAAAAGATAAACAAAAATGTACAATAAAAAAGATTATAGAAACAAAAACTGCTGTAGAATTACACTCTATGAATCCAACTATTAAGGAAATACAAACTACTTATGACAATTTAATAATTATAGGCAGAGTAGTTAAAGCTGATGTAGAAAGTGCATTTGAATAATTTTTATAGAAAGGGGATTTTATTATGGGACTATTTAAAAGTCAAGAAGAAAAGCAACAAATATTAGAAGAAAAGACAAAAAAAGTATTAGAAAAATATAACTTAACAGATATATCTACAGAATATACTGAGGCAATAAAAAACATTAATTCAGAGTTAGCTGGATCTGGATTAAGTGAACTAGGAAATTTATTAGCTCCAGATCAAAATACATCTTTAAGAGTCCATACTCAATTTTTAAATGCTATTGTTCAACAAAATTGGATAATAATTAGACAATTAGATCAGATAAATAAAAAATTAGAAAATTGAAAAAATGGATAAGTGTCATGTTTTGCGGCAGAACACTTATCCTAAAGTTGTAAACACTATTGAAAGTGAATACATTATTATTATATATTAAAGTAACTTCATTTTCAATAGTAAATTTGAAATTTATTATATGAAAATGGGGGTTTTTTTATGAATAACACAGGTACTCGTAGAGCTAACGGTGAAGGCTCAATTTATGATACAATACAAAAGATAAAAAGAGCAAAAAAATTAAATCATGAATGTAATATTTGTAAAAATTGTAATGATAGAAGTTTATGTAATAACAGAATTGGAACAAATAAATGTCAAAAATGTATTGAATGTACAGAGTGTTTAAGTTCAAAAAATTATTGTGATAGATTCTATTGTTACTTTAGATACCAAGCTCAAATTTCAATAGATAAGAAACGAACTACAGTTGCAAATGAAAACAAAAAAAGAGCCGCAGTAGATAAGAAATTAGAAACAGAAGCAAAAGTACAAACTAAAACTTATGTAAAAAAACATGGTATTACTATTATAGAAATATGTAAAAAAATAAGTGAAAATAAATTTAAAGCAGGAAAAATAGGTACAAATACTAAAAGCAAAGATAAATACCATTATAAGCATATTGAAGAATGGGAAGATTTTAAAAAACCTGTTCAAAAAGTAACATATCAAAATATAAATAATTTTCTTAACTCAATAAGGTATCTATCTCAAAGTGAAATCGGTCATATAGTAAATAAACTAAAAGCTGGTTTTATGGAGTGCGTATTAGATAAGATAATTGCTTATGCAGATAATCCTATGCTAAGAATTACTGTACCTACTTCCTTACAGACTAAAAAGAAAGTAGAAGCATTTGAAGTAGAAGAACAGAGAAAACTAATGCGTTATATTCGCACACAACCATTGATTAAAAGCTCCAAATGCAATTACGATGAAAACACATTAAAAAATCTTTTTATATGTTTACTTCTAACTGCAGCTAGAATTGGAGAATTAGGAGCTATAGACTATAACAAACAAATTGACTTATCACAATGCGAACTTATAATTAATAGAACATTGTCCCAAGAAGATGGAAAAATTATAATGGGCGACAATACAAAAACTGGCAGAAAAAAAATAGAGCAAGGCTTATTAGATGAAAGATTTATACCTTTTGATTTATTTGATGAAGATTTAATGTTAAAAACTATCAAGGATCAGATAAGAGTTGCTAAATCTAATTTTAGTAATAAAGAGCATTTATTGTTTTGTCAAAAAGATGGTAAGTATATAGACTATAGGTGCATAAATAATATTTTTAAAAGAATCTGTAGAGAAGCTGGAGTAAAACTTGAATTAACAAAAGGATGTCATGTTCACATGTGTAGACATACTGGAGCTACAAGAATGATAGAAGCTGGTATGGATCTTTTAGTTATCGCTAATATATTAGGGCATGTAGACGATAGGCAAATTAAGGAAACATACGGTCATATTTTAAATAGATACAAAAATAAACAATTAAAAAATTCTCGTATTTATTATAAAAAATGTAAATTGTCTGCATAATAATTACATTAAAATTACATTAAAACTATTACTAAACAAAGAAATTTCTTACAATATAGCCCTATTGCATTTTATCATTACCGACTATCCGCATTTTGCTGTAGAGTGTAATAAAAAAAGCTAGTAATTGATTTACTAACTTTTTTTATTATTTTAATTTTTTAATGTAATTATTTTTTTAATGTAATTATTTTTAATATTTTAATGTAATTTTAATGTAGTTTTATAAACTTTTTATAAAAAATAATAAATTTTTATGAAGTTTTATTTTTTTGTTGCTACTATAAAATATTGATTTTTCAATACTTTTATAACTTTATAAACTTTTATAAAATTTTATAAAGTTTAATAAAATTAAAAACAATGGAGCGGGTAGAGAGAATCGAACTCTCGCCACCAGGTCGGAAGCATGGCATTCTACCACTAAATTATACCCGCATATTGATATTATACTAAATAATATTAATAAAATCAATACAAAATCAAAGAAAAACAGGACAAAATTTGGAATTAAGATGTTGCTGAATAAATGTAGTTTTTTCCGTAGTTTGACAGTAAAATATTTCCAATTTTAAATATAAGCTTAGAAAAA
>CAZUHD010000161.1:0-3220 GCA_964620415.1 uncultured Clostridium sp. | reverse complement strand
AAGAGGATTTTGATATGGGAAAGATAGATGTATTAATTGATGAAGAAAAAATAGAAAAAAGAATAACAGAGCTTGCAAATGAAATAATGAAAGACTATGAAGGCGAAAATATAGTTCTTTTAGGTATTTTAAGAGGTTCTGTAATATTTATGTCTGAATTAGCTAAAAAAATTAAAAATGATATGGAATTAGAATTTATACAAATACAAAGTTATGAGGGAGAAGAAAGTACAGGTAAAATAAAATTAACACAAGATCTAACAGGTGAAATAGAAGGAAAAAATGTTATTATAGTAGAAGATATAATAGATACAGGAAGAAGTTTATCTTTTCTATTAGAATACTTAAAAAAATTTAATCCTAAATCACTAAAAATTTGTACTTTATTAAGTAAACCTTCGAGAAGATTAATAGAAATACCTGTAGATTATACAGGTTTTACAATTGGAAATGAGTTTGTTGTTGGTTATGGATTAGATTATAATCAAAAATATAGAAATTTGCCTTATATAGGAATATGGAGAGAAAATGTTTAATATTGAAGAAGAACTAAAAAAGTTGCCTAAGCTTCCAGGTGTTTATCTAATGAAAGATAAAGACGACAATATAATTTATGTAGGGAAAGCTGTAAATTTAAAAAATAGAGTTAGTTCATATTTTAGAAAAACTAATAAAACTGAAAGAATTCTGAAAATGGTTTCTTTAATAGATCATTTTGAGTATATTGTCGTTAGTAATGAAGCTGAGGCATTAATTTTAGAATGTAATTTAATAAAAAAGAATAGACCTAAATATAATGTTTTATTAAAAGATGATAAAACTTATCCTTATATAAAAGTTGATGTAAAATCTGATTTTCCCAATGTTATAATAACAAGAAGATATGTAAATGATGGTTCAAAATATTTTGGACCATACGCAAATCCTGGTGCGGCTAAAGAAATGGTGGATTTTATTAAACAAAAATATAAAATTAGACAATGTAGAAATTTTAAATCTAATACAAGGGAATGTTTAAATTACCATATAAAAAGATGTTTAGCACCTTGTGTTGGAAAGGTTAGTAAAGAAGATTATAGAAAACAAATTGATGAGATTATTGAGTTATTAGAAGGTAAAACTGATAAGATTTTAAAAGACTTAGAAAAGCAAATGGAGGAATGTTCTAAGAACCTAAATTTTGAAGAAGCGGCATATATAAGAGATAGAATGATTGCAATAAAAACAGCTTCACAAAAACAAAAAGTTTCTAATATTTCTGAAAATAATATAGATGTTATAGGACTTGCTAAATCTGAATTAGAAGTATGTATAGAGATATTTTTTGTTCGTGGAAGTAAAATGATTGGAAGAGAACATTACTTTTTTGATAATTTGGGGGACATGGAAAATAGTGAAATTATATCAGGTTTTATAAAACAATATTATATGGATAATATGAATTTACCAAATAAAATAATGATAAGGGAAGAACTTGAGGATGAAGAAGCTTTAGAAGAATGGCTATCTTCAAAAACAACTCATAAAGTTACAATACATAGCACTAAAAAAGGTGGAAAATTAAGATTTGTAGAAATGGCTGAGAAAAATAGCAAAGTTACACTTGAAAATAAAGAAAAGACTCAAAATGCTATTTTATTAGAATTAAAAGAAAAACTAGAAATGGATAAACTTCCAAGGAAAATAGAAACTTATGATATATCTAATATATCTGGAGAATTTATTGTTGCAGCAATGTGTGTTATGGAAGATGGAGTTATTAAGAAAAATTTGTCTAGGAGATTTAAAATAAAAACTGTTTTGCATCAAGATGACCCAAGGTGTATGGAAGAAGTCATTACAAGAAGATTAGCACATTCTGTAAATAATGAAGAGGATAAAGGTTTTGGAAAATTACCTGATGCTATTTTTGTTGACGGAGGTATTACTCAAATTAGAGCTGTAAGAAAAGCTATTGATAAATATAAAGTTAATATTAAATTATTTGGTATGGTTAAAAATGACAAACACCAAACCTCTATGCTTATAGATGAAAATAGAGAGAAAATAGAGATTTCTGAAAATTTATTTAATCTAATTACTTTGTTCCAAGATACTGTACACAATACAGCAATTTCTTATCATAGAAAATTAAGAGATAAAAGTATGATACATTCAAAATTAGATGATATACAAGGTATTGGTGAAGCTAAGAAAAAAGAACTTTTAAAGCATTTTGGAAGTATAGATAAAATAAAAGAAGCAAGTATAGAAGAATTAATTAAAGTAAAAGGTATTAATGAAAACCTAGCCAAAGAAATAAAAAATAATATATAAACACAATGAGCAATGTTTAGGAATAAATCCTTTACATTGCTCATTGTTTTCCCAAGTGCATTATACACCATTTGGTTTGCGTAAATGATGTATGAGTTCCCCTCCGACGTTTGTCAATCTCTTGACGTACGCAAGAGGGAGGCGTACACTCATTCGCGTACCATCCTGAGCATCTGCCTCTAAGTAAGCGTAGCCCAGAAGGTTTCCAGGTACTGTCTGTCTACAACTGGGCAAGTTGAACTTGTCTAGTTGGGCGATTTTTTGCAACGGATACGTTTGACAGATGTCTACGTACCCGTCGCCCTTCGAGAAAAGAAAGTCCGATTGGAATTTCGTTCCCCCGAGAGGCCCAACACCCACGGGCTGTGCCGTGAGGGTTGCAAACAGGTCTTTCTCGTCGATAATCGACGAGATGGGTACAAGTGTTGCAATCCCCACAAGGACTGCAACAATCTGCCACCCTACCTTGGTGAAAACTGCTACGGACAGAAGTGTCCATAGGAGTTTCAAGAATCGACCTGAGTCGTTTAAACTTGGGTCGATTTGGATTCGTGTTAAAAATAACACTACTCCGAGGATGATGTAGATGACATCCAACACACCAATGGTGTAATGGTTAGTCACATATCGGCTAAAGAAGCCGACGAGGGTTAATACCCCCACTGCGATAGCAGTCAAAACTGCCATCAACTTTGCTACTTGGGTCCGGAAAGAAGTACTTTCCATTGCTCTTACCGCCTTTCTTAAATGATAATTATATTATAACATATTTTACATAAAAAATCAAATTCACAAAACAGCGATAGGTCTTAATTACCCATTCTGCAAGTTGTATATGATGCATTTAGTCTCCCGAGTTTGCCAGTTAATTGATAAAAAAAATTAAAATTTTGCAAGAAAACAC
>CAZUHD010000160.1:0-3332 GCA_964620415.1 uncultured Clostridium sp. | reverse complement strand
TAAAAATTTTATGTAAAAAGATGCAATGCGTTTAATTATGCGGAAAACAAATGCAAAAGATGAGATTAATTTTTAATTATACTTTCTTTTTAAATACTTTTATATGTAAATTAAAGTAAAAGGAGCTATTATGCTAGAACTCCTTTTACACATACAATGTTTTATTATTACTATAAATTACATATCCAGGTTTGCTACCATTAGGCTTTTTAACAAAAGAGACCTTACAATAGTCTACAGGAACATTAGAAGATTCTTTAGCTTTGCTATGTTTAGCAGCAATTTTTGCAGCTTCAAATAAAATTTCATCTGGGACTAATTCACCAGGATTTGTTTTTAAAATAACATGGCTTCCATGTATGTCTTTAGTATGAAACCATATATCATTTTTATTTGCATATTTACAAGTTAAATAATCATTTTCTTTATTATTTCTACCAACTAAAATAGTATATCCAGCTATTACATATTTTCTAGGATTAAAAGAAACGTATTTGTTTTTAGTTAAAGGCTTTGATTTTTTAGATTTCTTTTTACTCTCTTTAGTTTTTAATTTATCTGCAAATATTGTACTTTCTGAAATTTCTTCATAAACATCATTAAGATCTTCAATATTTTTACAAGAAGATAATTCATATATAACACTTTCTATATAGTTTATATCTTGAATAGTTTCTTGTTTTTGTATGTTTACAACCTCAAGTGCATTTTTTAATTTTGAATATTTTTTAAAATATTTTTTTGCATTATAAGATGGCGAATATTTACTATCTAAAGGTATTTTTATTAATTCATTGTTATTATAATAATTCTCCAGTTCAATACTTTCTAAATTATGATTTGGTATTTGGTATAGATTTGAAGTAATAAGTTCACCATAAAGCCTATATTTATCTTTATCATTACATTCTGTAAGCTTATTATCTATATTAATTAACCTTTTTTCATATTTTTTTAAAGTAGATAAAATTAAATTTAAAATACTATTTTTATAATTTTTAAATAATTCTGTACTTTCTTTGTCATAATAAAAATTATCAAGTAAAGAATTAAGATAAAATTTATCAGGTGAGGGATCAGAAGATGTGTATAAATAATAGTCTTTATTGTCTTTTGTGAAAAATAGCCCCAAGTTGGTAAATTTTAGTATTTCTTTAATTTTATTAAATATAGTATTTAATGATTCTTTAGAAATATTATTTATACCAAGTTCTTTTATAATGTTTTGCACAAATGATAAACTAAATCCATTAAATGTGTTTGATATTATTTCTGGGATAATATCTATGCTTATATTAAGTAAATCTGGATTTTGAGTCTGCATCTTTAAATATTCACTAATCGAAGGCTTTATTTTAGAGTAAAAGTCATTGAAATCTTTTAGTTCCAAGAAGCTGTATTTTTTGGTTTCTGGAAAGATATATCTACATGTAGGATAAACATCTCTATTTGAATGTTCTTCGACACTGGTATGACGCATACTATCAATAATAATGCCAGCTTCATTAGTTAAAATGATGTTGCTGTGTTTACCCATAAGCTCAACAATTAGTTTTTTACTTATAGGTTTGTTTGGATTTTCATTGTTTTCTAAATCGATGAAAACAATACGTTCTAAATCAATAGTATATATATTTTTTAATTTATACCCAATTAGATGTTTTCTAAGTAACATACAAAAATTAGGTGCTGCAAGTGGATTTTTTTGTTCGTGCGAAAATAAATGTATTCTACAATTGGTTGGGGATATACATAAATTTAATGCTATATTTTTTTCTTTGCCATATAAACCTAATAAAATTGTATTTTTATCAGGCTCATAGATTTTATCTATCTTGTATCCGATTATATTTTTTAATTCGTTGGTAATTGCTTTTGTTATGATTCCGTCAAATGCCATTTTTTATCATTCCTTTTTTATACATATTTAATATATTTATTTTACCATGAAAAATATCTAATATCAATACATATACAAGTTAGAAAATAATATAATTTGATTGACATTATTCGACATAAAGTGTTATAATCAAGTAGACTTAAAAATAGAAAGAAACAGGGGTCAATATGTTTGAAGAGGAAAAAAGTAGTTTAAAATATAAATATATTTTACTTGCTGTATTAGCTATAATAATAGCTTTATTAATAATATTTATTGTAGTGGTTAGAGTAAATATTGATAAACAAAAAAGAATAGAAGAAATAAAAGAAGCAGAGGCACAGCAGGAAGCTTTAAGAATAGAACTTGAAAGACAGCAAAAAGAAGAGGAAGAAAGACTTGCTAAAGAAAGGGAAAAAGAGGAGGAAAATAATGCAACTGGAGTAATATATTTAACTTTTGATGATGGACCAAGCTTAGATATAACTCCTAAGATTTTAGATATTTTAGAGAATAAGAATGTAAAGGCTACTTTTTTTGTTTTACATTATGGGGAAAAAAATGAAGAGATTTTAAAAAGAGAAAATGAATTAGGGGAAGCTATAGGGTTACATGGTTATACTCATACCTATTCAGAGGTATATCAATCTGCGGATAGCTGTATAGAAAATTTTAAGAAAATTCAAGATCAAGTGTATGAAACAATAGGTATAAGACCAAATATAATAAGATTCCCAGGAGGAAGTTCTAATACAGTAAGTAAGAAGTACTGTGAAGGTGTTATGACAGAGGTAACAAAAAGGGTTTTAGATGAGGGCTTTAAGTATTTTGATTGGAATGTTGATTCTGAGGATAGTGGAAGTGCTAGAACAAGTGATGATGTTTATAATAATGTTACATCACATTTGAAGCCTCGGTAGAAATAATATTGTATTGATGCATGATTTTTCGGGCAATCAAAAAACTTTAGGAGCTGTAGAGAATATTATTAATTATGGATTGGATAATGGATATGTGTTTAGAAAAATAACAGATGAAACACCTATGGTAACACATGGTATAAATAATTAGACCTATTGTAAATTGATTACAGTAAGTCTTATATACGGAGAAGTACTCAAGTGGCTTAAGAGGTCAGTCTCGAAAACTGATAGGTCTCTTTATAGGGGCGCGAGGGTTCAAATCCCTCCTTCTCCGCCAAAACATATGGTTTTGAACTATATTTCAAAAAGTACGAAATGTGTTCAAAGCTCTATTATTATTAACTTTCAAGACTTCAACTATTTTTCACAAATCTTGAAATATGCTTAAACATTTTTGGTACGGTTGTACAAAGACTGTACAAATTTATTTAGTTAAATTAATTAAGTCAAGTAATATTGAATCATTGTTTTTATATGTTAATGATAAAATAAGAATGTAAAAAAAATGGAAAATAAAAATGTAAGAAAAT
>CAZUHD010000159.1:0-3389 GCA_964620415.1 uncultured Clostridium sp. | reverse complement strand
GCAGATAAATTAACATTCTTTTATTAAGCTTATATTAGGAGCTGTGAATTGTAACTATCCAATAACTAAAATAAAAATATTAGATACAAAACACTTTACATTTTGTTCCTTTTATATTACAATATAAAACATGAACAAAAAGGAGTAAAAAATGATTGTAGATAAAGTAGAAGAATTTTGCTTAAAAATACTAGAAAAGATAGGATTAAAGGCATTATCTGATTGGTATAGAAAACATCAAGAAGGCATGAGATACCTAGTATTTGGAGCACTGTCAACTTTAGTAAATATACTATCTTATTGGGTTTTATCAAAACTAATTTTCAAGGGATTAGATGAAACAATTAGAGTAAATATAAGTGAAATAACAGCATTTATAATAACAATAATTTTTGCCTATATTACAAATAAATTATATGTATTCAAAAGCAAAGCATCAGGTTTTAAGAATTTACTAAAAGAAATTATTTCATTCACAGGATGTAGAATTTTAACAGAAATTATTAGTATAGGCATGATGAATTTAGCAGTAATATTTACAATAAATGATTTATTTATGAAAATAGTTGCTAATATAGTTGTAATAATTTTAAATTTTGTCTTTAGTAAAATATTAATATTTAAGAATAAAAAATAATAATATATTTAAAGGAGGGTATTAGAGATTATGGCTAATTGGTATAATAAAAACGTTGAAGAAGTTGAAAAAGAATTAAATACAAATATTGAAACTGGCTTAAACCAAGAAAGCGTTAATGAAAGAATTGCAAAATATGGGCGAAATGAATTAAAAGCAGAAAAGAAAAAGTCTTTATTTGTAAAATTTCTTGAGCAATTTAAAGATTTTATGATAATAGTATTAATTATTGCAGCTATTATATCTGGAGCAGTTTCTATCGCTCAAGGAGAAGCCATCACAGATTCTATTGTTATTTTAATTGTAGTAATAGTAAATGCAATAATTGGAGTAGCACAAGAAGCAAAAGCTGAAAAATCCCTAGAAGCATTACAAAAACTTAGTGGACATGAAGCAAAAGTTATAAGGGAAGGAAATATGACTGTCATTCCAAGTACTGATTTAGTCCCGGGAGATATTGTAGTATTAGAAACAGGAGACTATGTTCCAGCAGATTTAAGAATAGTAGATGCAATAAACTTAAAAGTAGGAGAAGCTTCTCTTACAGGAGAATCTGTTCCAGTAGAAAAACAAGCGAGCGGAATAGAAGGTGAAGTACCGATAGGTGATAGAACTAACATGCTTTTTTCTTCAAGTCTTGTAACTTATGGTAGAGGAAAGGGAATTGTTGTAGAAACAGCAATGACTACTGAGGTTGGAAAAATTGCAGGAATGCTATCTAACCAAGAAGAAAAAGAAACACCTCTTCAAGCAAAATTAAATAATTTAGGAAAAACTTTGGGAATAGTAGCTTTAGCAATTTGTATAGTAATTTTTGCAGTGGGATTATTACAAGGAAGACCTGCTATATCTATGTTTATGACAGCTGTAAGCTTAGCAGTTGCTGCAATTCCAGAAGGGTTAGCTGCAGTATCAACAATTGTGTTAGCTATTGGTGTTCAAAAAATGGTAAAGAAAAATGCAATCGTAAAACACTTACCAGCAGTAGAAACTTTAGGATGTAGTACAGTTATTTGTTCTGATAAAACAGGAACTTTAACCAAAAATCAAATGACAGTTCAAAAAATATTTGCAGACAACCAAGTTTATGATGTATCTAATTTAAATGAAGATAGTGATTTTATAAGGTACAATAAAGAAAACCAAGATATAAAGTTATTAGTATATAATGGTATGTTATGCAATGATACCAAGATTTCCAAAGATGGAGAGCTAACAGGAGATCCAACTGAAACAGCTTTAGTAGATATTGCTTTAAAATTAGGATTTACTGAATCAATATATGAAAATTCACCAAGAGTAGATGAAATTCCTTTTGACTCAGAAAGAAAATTAATGACAACAGTACATCAAGTAAATGATAAATTTATTGTATATACTAAAGGTGGAGTAGATGAATTATTAAATATTTGTACATCATATATAGAAGATGGAGAAATAAAAGAAGATTTAGAAGTGTATAAAGCAAGAATTTTTGACATAAATGAAACAATGGCTAAAGATGCTTTAAGGGTTTTAGCTTTTGGATATAAAGAACTAGATCATAAACCAAGTAAAGATGAATTAGAAAATAATTTAATTTTTGTTGGTTTATACGGAATGATTGATCCACCAAGAGATGAAGCAAAACAAGCCGTTGAAAAATGTAAATCAGCAGGCATCAAAACCGTAATGATTACAGGAGATCATAAAATTACAGCTGTTGCTATTGCTAAAAAATTAGGCATTTTAGAAAATGAGGATGAAGCTTTAACAGGGTTAGAACTTGATAAAATCTCTGATGAAGAATTAGAAAAAAATATAAGTAAATATTCTGTATATGCAAGAGTTGCACCAGAACATAAAGTTAGAATTGTAAAAGCTTGGCAAAAACGTGGAGATGTAGTTGCAATGACAGGAGATGGAGTAAATGATAGTCCTTCTCTAAAGCAAGCAGATATAGGATGCAGTATGGGAATAGTAGGTACAGATGTTGCAAAAGAAGCAGCAGATGTAATATTAACAGATGATAATTTTGCAACTGTGGTATCAGCAGTTGAGGAAGGCAGAAGAATTTATGATAATATTTTGAAAGTTATTCAATTCTTATTATCAAGTAATATTGGAGAAATTGTGGTATTATTTTTAGCTACACTTGGAACAGCACTTTTTGCAAAATGGTTCGGAATTACTGATATTTCACATTTGGAAATTTTGCTTCCTATCCACATTTTATGGATCAATCTAGTAACAGACTCACTTCCAGCATTAGCATTAGCTTTTGACCCTGCAAATGACGATATAATGAAGCGAAAGCCGATAAAGAATAGCAAGGGTATTTTTACAAAATCAATGACTTATAGAATTATATACCAAGGAATAATGATTGGATTACTAACGCTTGCAGCATTTGTAATAGGACTTGCAACAACTAAAACACCAATAGATGGATTAACACTAGAACAAAGTAAAATAGAAGTAGGGCAGACTATGGCATTTGTAACTTTGGCATTCTCTGAATTGGTTCATGTCTTTAACATTAGAGATAACAAAAAATCAATTTTTAAGACTAACATATTTAATAATATGAAATTAATAGGAGCAATTTTAATATCAGCAGCACTTATGCTTGTAATACTTTTAGTACCTAAATTAAGAGAAATATTTAGTATACCAGTATTACCAATAAATAATATTATAGAAATTGTATGTTTAGTATTTGCTCCAATTGTAATAGTTGAAATATTTAAGTTACTTAAAATAAATTCTTTAG
>CAZUHD010000158.1:0-3444 GCA_964620415.1 uncultured Clostridium sp. | reverse complement strand
TGCAGATAAATTAACATTGTTTTATTAAACTTATATTAGAGCTGTGAATTGTAACTAGCAGTTTTAAATATAAAATTTATCTCATTCTATAGTGTCCTGATATTGGATTAAAATTATTATATACTTCCAAAATATCTTCTTCTCTTAATCTCTGTCCGCCATTATGTAATAAATATGGAATCCCTTTTTTATTTCTTTTATCAGATATAATTCCTGTATGAGTGCTCCCAAATATAACAATATCCCCTGGTTGCCAATCTTTTATATTATCTAAATCTGTAGTTAAGCTAATTTGATTTTTTTCAAAATAGACTTTTAAATTAGGTACTCTTCTAAAGTCTATATTAGGGTCTGGTTTACCCTCTACTCTAGGATAACTTTCTACATTATTTTTTATATCTTCATCTATCATATCCTTTAAATTATATCCTGCATTTTTAAGAGATCGCCATATTACATCTGTACAAACACCTTCATCATCTGGAGGATAACCTCCTACATAATATGCACTCTTATATTTTGGCTTATTTTTAGCCTCGATTTTTGCACCTTGAAGAATATCTTGATAATCATCTATTCCATCATTATCATAATCCTTTGAGCTAACTATTGTTTCTATTCCAAAATCTTGAGCCCAAAAAACTTTTCTATGATTTTCATAAAATATAGCAATAACAACTATCATGCCTACAATTAAAAATATAAGCAATACACAAAATAACAATTTTTTTAGAAATTTCATAAAAGGGTACTCCTATCCATTCAATATTTTCATAATTATAAATTGTAACTATAGCTTTTTACAATTGTTAATTGATATAATATATTTTACATGATGTAAGATTTTGAACAAGCTCTTCATTTTGTAGTTTTAAAGCTGTTTTTATGCCTTCTAATTTATTTTCGTTGTTTTTTTCATCTTGATCATTTATAAAAACTACTATCCCTTTTGAAATATCTTTATTTTTAAATATTTCCTGTATATTTTCTTCACTTATGTCTAAATCCTTTGCTATATATGATTGATTTATTTTTGCAAATAAAATAATTTCATCTATAAAGTTATTTCCCTTTGCTGTATCAAATAAATAAATTGTTGGTAGATTAAGTTCTGTGCTTATTTTTTCTATAATTCCTTTTTTCTCTTTATATAAAAGTTCTGGTTTCATTTTTAATACAATTGGTGAAATTAAAGTTATAATAAGGATAATTGAAACTATAATATTACTAACCTTTTCACTAGTTACACTTTCGATTGTTTTATACATTATAAATATAGTTATTGTAAATGTAATTCCACAAGCTGGTACAATATATCTCAAAACATTCCATGGAGAAGCTAGTGCAGTCATCATAAAAAATAATATCGTTGGTATAAATATTATTTGTAATTTTTCTTTTGTTTCTTTGTCAAATATATTTACTTTTATTTTTTTTATTCTTTTATAAAGTAGTGTTCCCACAATTATTACAATTGCTATGATAAGAATATTATTAAATCCATAATAGTTTAAATTATATACTTGAGTAAATAATCCATTTATCATATCAGGTATGTTTTTTAATTTACTAATTACACCTTGCCCTCTATATCCCAAAAACATATGTGTTATAGAATATGGGAATATTATTAATGATATTATGCCCGTTATAATCATTGTTAACGTATAATATATTAGATTTTTGTAATTTTTTTGTCTTATATATTTTACTAGAAATGTTAAATACATAAAGCCTATGAAAAATAAATAATAGTAGTGTGTAAGGGTTCCCATAAGTGTAGTTATACCTATAGCTATTAATAGTTTAGGCTTTATTTCTTTATTTTCAATTAATTTAATATGTAAAAATATCGTTATTAATATGTCAAGAGTTAAAAGTGCATACATTCTAATATATACAGCATTACTTAGAGATGCTAGTGTAATTGATGAAATAAATGCAAGTAAGCTTGATTTTATCTCTGAATTTTTTTCATTTTTTAGCAATTTGCTCAAAATTAAATACATAAAAATTGTTATAAATGCATATATTACAATATTTACAATAATACCTGTCCATTTTGAAAAATGCCCTCTATCTAGTTCCATAGCAAATCTTAATATTAAATAATATAATGGTGGATGTACATCATTTTTTTGATTTTCATAAACTGGTGTATAATCATTTTTTTCATCTTCATTTACAACTAGATAATCCTCGTAGTATTCTTTTGTATGCCAGTTATCAAAAAAATCTGTATTGTCTTGTATATTAATTCTTTCATAATTTGATAGTCCATATGAATAAGCTTCATCTATGTGTAAATATTCTTTGTTTAAGCCAACAATTACATATAATATTGTTTGAATTATTATTAAGATCACTAAAATTAATTTTGTCTTTTTCATTCTAAATTCACCCATATCTTTTCTTATTTTTTTCTATTATAATAGAAAAAATTTTCATTGTCAAAAACTAACCATAAATCTTAAGTTATTTTTAAGTTATATTATAATTTTTTGTCTAATTCTATAGACTTTTATTCTTTAAAAGTATATAATTCAAATATATTTTAATTAGAAAGAAAGGAGTTTTAAAATGAACTATAAAATAGTAGGGAATTTTATACCTGCAGTAGAAGTTACCTTAAATAGGGGTGAAAGTATGTACACACAATCTGGTGCTATGTCTTGGAGAACACCTGATATAAGAATGGATACTAACACAGGAGGAGGTGTAATGAAGGGTATTGGAAGAATGTTTGCTGGTGATTCTTTGTTTATAAATACTTATACTGCTGAAAGTGATAATCAAACTATAGCTTTTTCTTCAACAGTTCCTGGAAATATTCTTAATGTAAAACTAACTGGTACACCTGGAATTATTGCTCAAAAAGGTTCTTTTTTATGTGCAGAACCTAATGTAGAATTAAAAATTGCTTTTTCTAAAAGATTTTCTGCGGGATTATTTGGAGGAGAAGGTTTTATTTTACAAGATATTAGTGGTGCTGGTAATGTATTTTTAGAAATTGATGGAAATGAAGCTATAAAAGAACTTAAAGCAGGTGAGTCTATTCTTGTAGACACAGGTAATATTGTCGCATTTGAAAAAAGTGTTCAATATGAAATTGAAACTGTAAAAGGACTTAAAAATGTCTTTTTAGGAGGAGAAGGTTTGTTTTTAACTAAACTTACAGGTCCTGGTAGAGTTATATTACAAACTCTAAACTTCAATGACTTTGCAAGTAGAATAATTTCTTTAGTACCTCCTAGCAGAAATTAATAAAATAAAGATTTTTTAAGAGTTGCAAGTTTAGCAACTCTTTTTGTTATATTTCTTATTTTTCCGTTACAGTTCACAGCATAAAAAAATTGTTTTTATAACTTCATATACTTTCCAAACTTATCCTTTTTTGTCTATTTGTGTTAATAAAGATTAAATAATGTAACTTTTTATTAGATT
>CAZUHD010000157.1:0-3469 GCA_964620415.1 uncultured Clostridium sp. | reverse complement strand
TTGTCAAAATAATAATTTCGTTCGTCTTCAAAACAACATCCCTATTTAGTAATATTTAAATTGCTTAAATTTAGTGTATTTAAATATTTCTTCATCCTCTAATCCTTTGCTCTAATTTATCCCTTTCTCATTATAATTTTTTTCATAATCATTGTATAATTCTGTTTCAAGAACGGAAGCATCTACATCTTCATCTGTAGTTTCATTTTCATATAAATACCACTTAATTTCTCTGTAATAATTATTATATGAAACTTCAACTGTTCTTAAAACATTATAAGTAGTTTTATCTATCCACACATTAAAATAACTATTTTTATTTCCCCTTCTAAAAACATAACATTCTATCCCATCATATTTATCTTTTCTTACTGTATAAAACATCATATATATTGGCATATTTTTAGAATTAATTATTTCTAAAAATGGGCGTTCAAATATTCTTCCTTTTGTGTATTTAAAGTAATCTTTTCGATTATAATCTATTTGTTTTAAATCATTAAAAATAATCGTGCTATAGTAAGAATTATCTTCATAATAAACTATTGCATTATCATATATTTTTTTGTTTTTTTCGTCTTTATGATAATATGTCGTTGTTAATGTTTCTATACTTTGTTCTTTTGAATTATCAATATATATTTCTTCTTCAATTAACTTATAATTATCTAATGTTTTAAGTTCTTCCATTTTTTTATATGACTTATTTACAATATAAGTAATTACTTGATATTTAATAGCAAAAAATGAACCAATAACAATTATTATTAATAATATAACTGCTAATATACTTTTTATAATTTTTATGTAATTTCTGGTTTTTTTCATAAAATCTACTTCTTTTTGCTCATCTATTTTTTCCTTTTGAATTTCATCAAATATATCGGAATTTATACTATCATAGTATTTTTTACAATTATCACAAATTTGTAAATGATTTTCAATAAATTCCTTGCTTTTAGGATTTATCATATCTTCTTTATATGGTATAGCTAAGTCTTTTACAATATCGCATTCTTCATTTTTCTTCATTTTCCATATCCTCCTTTAGTTTTACTTTACCTCGATAAAATGTTACTCTAGCCCACTCTTCTGTTTTTCCCATAATGCTACCTATTTCTTTAAAAGTTAGATTGCCTTTAACCCTCAAATAAATTACTTCTTGTGTCTTCTTATCTAACTTATTTATATTCCTATATATATCTGTTTTATTTGAGTATTCATCTTCAAAAGAATAAGTTAAAAATATGTTTTCTTTAAGTTCTTCTATATTAATCTTTTCTATTTTCTTGCTCTTTTTGTAATAATCTATCCATTTATTTTTTGCAATTTTACAAAGCCAGGTTTTTAGACTTGAATTGTTTTTAAATTTATGTATATTTAAAATAGCACTATAAAAGGTTTCCTGCATTAATTCTTCTGCTACATCTACATTTCTGGTAAAAGTCAGTAGATAATTAAATATACATTTAGAATATTCTTTATATATTTCTTCCACTTTTATTTCCTTTCTATTTATATAGACTGTTCAAATTATTTATTCGTTACAAAATTTGTATATTTATTTATTAATTGTATAATTTGTTAATGATAAAATAAAAATGGCTCAGTATTTTTTAATATTCTACTGTAAATTCAGTAATTTTAGAAATTTTAGTTTCAAGTAATCTGAGGAAGAACCAGTTTTATTTTAACATTTACAGTCTTCAGAAAATATGGAAAATTTTGAATCACTTCTAGTTGTGAAAATTGATGAAATTTACTATTTTCAACATTTATGCAAATCACATATTCAATTTAAATAGATTTATTTAAAACTCAAAAGTTGGAGAAATGTTATCAGAATAAATTTTATTCATAAAAATTCTTTGAAAAAGTCTTTTTTACTGCAACTAAAATTGACTTTTTTAAAAAATTATGCTAAAATATTACTATATTGTGAATAATATTTAATAATTATCATATTATAGTAATAAGGAGATGAAAAAAATGAATTGTTATAATATGGTTTTAGAATATATAAATAATATTGAAAAAGGAATGCCAATTTTTATTGAAGAAATAAAAGATTATATTATTCGGGTTTTATAATAAAAATGATAAAGAAAAAGTATTTAACAATGTAAAAGCCATACTAAATAGAATGAATAAAGAAGGCATTATAGAAACTGCATATAAAGGAATTTATTATATTCCTGATGAGAGTATTTTTGGGAAAGTGTTATTAAGTAATAGAGAAATAATTAAATACAAATATTTAATGGATAAAAAAGGAAATATAAAAGGTTATATTACTGGAGCCAAACTTTTTAATGATGCTCACTTAACTACACAAGTTCCAAATATTATTGATATAGCAACAAATGAATGTAAAAACTTTAATAAATATGAAAATAAAAAATTAAAAGTTATTATAAGAAAACCTAAAATTAAAATTGATACTGAAAACTATAAATATTTACAACTATTTGATTTAATAGAAAATAAAGATAAAATTGATATTGAAGTAGATAATCCAGATGAATATATATATAAATTTATAACTGAAAATAACTTAAATTTTGAAAAAATAATAAAATATGCTATGAATACTAAAAGTAGAACAGTAATTAACAAAATACTTGTCTTAGCAAGATAAGAGGAAAAATTTTCATGACTTTACATTTAGATAAAATAAATTTTAGAAATTTAATAGATATTATAAATTCTAGAACAGGAATTGATACAGATATTATAGAAAAAGATTATTATGTTTGTACTATACTAAAAGAATTATCAAAAAATCAAAACGAACTACAAGCATATTTTAAAGGTGGAACTGCGATTTATAAAATACTAGATACAATGAATCGTTTTTCAGAAGATATAGATTTAACTGTAAAAGTTCTTTCCGAACAAAAAATCAAAATAGATTAAATAAATCAGCTTTAGGTTATAAAATAGAAGGATTAGAATTATCAAAAAATGAATGTATTAGAAACAAAGGAAGTGTTACAGGAATATATAGATATAATTCTATTTATGATACAAATAAAGATCCATTACATAGAGCTGGCATTATTCAAGTAGAGGCAACATCTTTTACTGTGAGTGAACCTTATCAAAAGTATACTATTGAACCACTTATATATAAATTAGCAAATGAAAATGAGAAAAAAGTTTTACAAGAGCAATATGAAATTTCAAAATTTGATATAAATATTATTAAATTAGAGAGAATGTTTATAGATAAAATTTTTGCAACAGAATTTTACTATACAAGGGGTATGTATAAAGATGTTTCAAAACATTTATATGATATTTCTGTATTATCACAAAGTGTAAATATAAAAAAATTATTAAATAATAAAGAAGAACTAGAAATATTAGTTTCTTATAAAAGACAAGAAGAAAAAGTAAGAATTGGTGGTATAGATGCTAATATAAAAATAAAAGATTTTAATTATTTCAAATTAAAATTTAATGATGA
>CAZUHD010000156.1:0-3500 GCA_964620415.1 uncultured Clostridium sp. | reverse complement strand
GGATTTAAGCCATGGCATTTTGATGATATTCCATATCAAGAATTTTTCTGGAAATATGCAGAAAAAACGGAATTCTATGAAAAAATAAAAGAAGTTAGAAAAGGATATACAGAAGAAGACAAAGAAAGAGATGATGCTAGCAGTGCTAAACTTATTGAATTAGCAAAAAAAGAATCAGACTGCGTAGGCGATGATAGGATTAATAGGAGATAGTTTTATGAAGTCTATGGATAAATTGACAAAATTAATAAGAATAAAAAGAGATAAAGTAGATGAACCAGAAGTCCCTGTACAAAAATCACAAGATAGATTAGATGTACTAAAAAAAATAGAAATGCTTGAAAGAGAAGGAAAATTTGATATAGATGCAGAAGATGATCCTCCAACCATTGTTTTAACTCCAGAAAATATAGATTATCTAAGGAAAAAAACTACAAGCAAAATAAAAAGAGTTTTTGCAAATAAAGTTGGAGAGAAATTTTTAGATGATTTGTTAAAAAATAACAAATTAATCATAAAGCAAATAAATGGAATAGAAAATTTACGTAAAATAACTACAGGCGCTGTTGTTACATGTAATCATTTTAATCCTTTTGATTGTTTTACAATAGAGAAAGTGTTTAGATTATCAGGGCAAATAGAGACAAAAAAGCTTTATAAAGTAATAAGAGAGGGAAATTATACTAATTTTCCAGGAATATATGGATTTTTCTTTAGAAATTGTGATACATTACCATTGAGTTCAGATAAAAGAACAATGGTGAAATTTGTGAAGGCTGTAGATGAAATATTACAAAAAGGTGATTTTATACTAATATATCCTGAGCAAAGTATGTGGTGGAATTATAGAAAGCCAAAGCCATTAAAACACGGGGCTTTTAAATTAGCATGTAGAAATAATGTACCTATTATACCTATATTTATAACAATGGAAGATAGTAGTATTATTGGGGATGATGGCTTTCCAGTGCAAGAGTACACAGTTAACATAAGAGAGCCAATTTATCCAGATAAAAACTTATCAGCAAAAGAAAATGCAGAAAATATGTTAAATCAAAATTTTGAAATATGGAAAAACATCTATGAGGATTTTTATAAGATTCCTCTTGAATATACAACAAAAAAGGAAGAACAAACAAATGGATAATAAAAAAGTTATTTATTATGAGGATGAATTAAATGATGAATTTTCTAAAGCAAAAATTATACCTAAAAAAATAGATCAGAATTATAAATATATTCATAAAAATGTAGTATGGAATGCTTGTGCATTCCTTTTACAAAATGTACTAACTGTTCCGATAAAATATTTATATGCAAAGCTTAGGTTTAAAGTAAAATATATAGGAAAAGAAAAAATAAAGAAATATAAAAAAGAAGGGTATTTTATATATGGTAATCACACTCAAAGTTTTGCAGATACTTTTTTAATAAGTAATGCCGTTTATCCCAAAATAAATTATCTTATAGTTAATCCAGAAAATGTGTCAATGAAATTTCTTGGAAATTTTGTACAAATGCTGGGGGCAATTCCAATACCAAGTAATAAAGGAGCAATGAAGAATTTTTTACAGGCAATAGAGGAAAGAATAAAAAGGGGAAATTCTATAACAATTTTTCCTGAAGCACATATATGGCCATATTATACAAAAATAAGACCTTTTAAGTCTGTATCATTTAAATATCCTGTAAGGTTACATTCCCCTGCATTTTGTGTGACAAATACATATCAAAGCTATGGCAAAAGTAATAAAAAAATAAAAATAGTAGCATATATAGATGGTCCTTTTTTTCCAGATGAAGGTTTAACAGAAAAAGAAGGACAAGAAAATTTAAGAAATAAAATTTATAATTGCATGGTAGAAAGAAGTAAAAATAGTAATATTGAAGTTATAAAATATGTTCAAAAGGATAATTTAGAAACTTAAAAATGAGAAAATTAAACTTGTAGTTAAATATATAGGGATAGCTTAAAAGATTTTTTTCTTAAAATGAAAATTTGCCTATTAAATTTCTTAGTTATATTACGTTCTTCTTTTTTACTTTCAAATTTTATTTTCACCAAACCGCTTCTAACTTTCTGAGAGAAAAAGTTAATATTGATAAAATAGGAGATTAATGATGGCAAATATAAATGATTATTTATTGTGGAGGGGAGATATTCCAATAAGTTCACAATTTGAATTTAATGAAGTTGATAGTATGATTTTAGCAAGGTTTTCATATTTGCTATTTGATAAAATTACTATGGATGAAAATGAAACAATTGCATCAATTTCTCAAAAAATGCAAAATATCCCTAACGAGGAGTTTCTTTATAATGGAGATAAAGAATTGATTACATATTTAGGTCAAAGTAATCGTTTTAAAGATATGGTAGTAACAGATTATATACATACACATGATAAGAATTTAGAAGAACAATTTTGTGCTATTACAATTCATATATCTAATAGTGAAATATATATTTCTTATATTGGAACTGATACTACTATATATGGATGGAAAGAAAATTTTAATATGTCTTTTATGGATAATGTTCCTTGTCAAATTGCTGGAAGAGATTATGCAGATAGAATTGCAAAAAAATATCCAAGCAAAAAAATTCGAATTGGAGGACATTCGAAGGGGGGCAATGTTGCAATTTATTCTGCAATTACACTTTCTCCAAAAATACAAAAAAGAATTATAAAAGTTTATAATTATGATGGTCCTGGCTTTAGTAAAAACATTATTGATAAATATGGAAATGACTCAATTATAAATAAAATTGAAACATATATTCCTCAAGATTCTATAATTGGTAGAGTTTTAAATCATAAAGAAAAGATAAAAATTTCATTAAGCAATGAAAAAGGAATTTTCCAACATGATATATATTCATGGCAAGTATTAAAAGATGATTTAATAGAGTTAAACCAAAATACAGAAACAAGTGAAAATATTGATAAAACATTATCTAATTGGTTAGAAAATACATCAGCTGAGCAAAGGAAAATATTTATAGATACAGTATTTGAATTATTTTACTCTACAGATGCTAATACTTTTGGAGAAATTTCAGAAAATTTATCAGCAAATATTTTAAAGATGCTAAAAAAATATAGAAAGTTATCAGCAAATGATAAAAAAACTATATCAAAGATGATTAAGATTCTTATTAATTCATATTTTAAGATTGTTAAAGAGAAAAAAATAACTAAACTTGGTAATTTAAGAGAACAGTATATAAATAAAGGTAAATTAAAATTACAAAAATTTGATGAAAAACTAAAAATGAATCTTTTTTTATAAATAGGAAAGAAGGTTCTATAATAAATGCTGGGGGTGCTCCTGAGAATATGAGATACCATAATTTTAAAAAATTGTGGTATCTTTTTCTTACATTCTTTTATTGATATTTAATCACTTTCAGTGTTGTCGAAGTAAAACTAAAAGGAGAACTGTTGCTATGTATTTTATACCTTACTGGGCTGGAATGATGAATAAGTTTAAAAATC
>CAZUHD010000155.1:0-3550 GCA_964620415.1 uncultured Clostridium sp. | reverse complement strand
GGCAAATAAGTGGTAGAAGTAACATAGCTTTTGAAGATAGGCTAAAAATGGAGAGTTATTATGCAGAAAATAGTTCGCTAAAGATAGATGTAAAAATACTTATAAAAACAGTAGGAACAGTGTTGAAAAAAGAGGGAGCAATTTAAGTGAAAAAAATAGTACATATAGCACAATCAGATGGAGGAGTTGAAGAATATCTATATTTATTATTAAATGATTTATCCGATGAATTTGAAAATATTTTAATAGCTTCAGAAAAATATAAAAAATCAATAGATAGGTTTGAAAAGTTAGTAAGTAAAATCTATATAGTACCAATGATAAGGGAAATAAATATTAAATCAGATTTAAAGGCTGTAATAGAAGTTAAAAAAATATTAAAAATAGAAAAACCAGATATTGTTTATCTTCATAGCAGTAAAGCAGGTGCTATTGGTAGGATTGCTTTATGGTTTAATAGAAAGGTAAAAATATTATACAATGCACATGGTTGGTATTTTAATGCAGATATTAGTAATAAGAAGAAAAAAGTTTTTGCATTAATAGAGAAAATATTAGCATTAAGAACAGATAAGATAATCAATATATCTAAAAGTGAATATGATTCTGCAATTAATTATAAAATAGCTAAGCCAGATAAGATGTGCATTATAGAAAATGGTATTGATTTTAGTAAGTTTAAAGGAAATGAAAAATATAGGGAAGAAACAAGATGCAAATATGGAATAAAAGAAAACGAAAAAGTAATAGGAGTAGTAGGAAGGCTTACAGAACAGAAAGATCCAATTACTTCAATAAAAGCATTTGAATTAATAAATAAAGATAACAAGGATGTAAAGTTTATGTTTATAGGAGATGGCGAGCTGAAAGATGAAGTTGTCAATTATGCAAAAGAACATAAGCTTGAAAATAATATAATAATTACAGGTTGGGTTAATGACACAGAAAAGTATATTCCTGCATTAGATATTGCAATTTTACCTTCAAGATGGGAAGGATTTGGTTTAGTATTACTTGAATATATGGCTTGTGATAAACCAATTATTGCGACAAATGTTGGAGGAATACCTAATATTATAAAAGATACAGAGAATGGATACTTGATTGAAACAGGGGCATACGATCAATTATACAAAAGAATAAAAGAATTACTAAACAATCCAGATAAAGTAAAAGAAATAGTAGAAAACAATAAAAGATATAGAGAAAAATTTGACATAAAAAAATTAGTAGATGCACATAAAAAGATAATAAATGAATTTTAATTAGTTAAAAGGATGAAATAAATGCTGGAGAAATATGTCAAATAAATAAAGAAAAAGAAAATATGGGAATATATTATGACAAAATTATAAGATACAAACCAGGAATAACAGAATTATGGCAAATAAGTGGTAGAAGTAACACAACATTTGAAGATAGGTTAAAGATGGAGAGTCATTATGTAGATAATAGTTCACGATTAATTCATTAATATATGCCTAATATTTATGCATAGTTACGGAAAGTTTAACAGGATTTTGTTTAATATTTCCGTGATTAGTACTGCTATTTGGAAAAGAAAAAAATAGAAAAAATAAGTATAGGGTAAATTATAAATTAATAAAGAAAATAGCATTTGATATTAAATGGTGCAATCGGTTTAGGAATGACCTTAAAATTATTAAAAAAAATAAGGAGAATAATATAATGAAAAGAATTTTAACTTATGGTACTTTTGATTTATTACATTATGGACATATAAGATTATTAAAAAGAGCAAAAGCATTAGGAGATTATTTAATAGTAGCAGTATCAACAGATGAGTTTAATGAAGTAAAGGGAAAGAAAGCGTATCACACATATCAAACTAGGAAAGAAATGTTAGAAAGTATTAGATATGTAGACTTAGTTATACCAGAAAAAAACTGGGAACAAAAGGTGAATGATATAAAAGAATTTAAAGTAGACGTAGTGGTGATGGGAAGCGATTGGAAAGGAAGCGACAAATTTGATTATTTGAAGGAATATTGTGATGTGGTTTACTTAGATAGAACAGAAGGAATATCGACAACAAAGATAAAGAAAGAACTTAAATTGCAAGAAGCTATAAGTGGAATAGATCAAATTCCGAATGGAGAATGTTAAAAGTCTAAAGTTAGTATTATTGTACCAATATAAAAGAATGATTGTAATATATTAAAAAATAAAGGATTAAGTGAAGTTAGAAACAATGACTTAAAAAATTAAATGGTAAATTGTTTACTTTTTTTGACGGAGATGATTGTATGTGAAAACATTTTTTAAAACAATAAAAATACTTTTTAGAAAAAAAATAAAAAATAATAAAGTTATATATATAAATGGACGTTTTCTTACTCAAAAAATAACAGGAGTACAAAGATATGCGACTGAAGTTACAAAGCAATTAGATAATATAACATTAGATAAGGAATGTATAATTTTAGCACCTGAAAATGGAATTATTCAAAATATAGAATTAAAAAATATTGAAATAAAGAAAATAGGATGTTTTAAAGGATATTTATGGGAACAAATATCATTACCATTATATATTTTTTTTCATAACAGAAAAGCTAAATTAATAAATATGTGTAATTTAGCACCTATATTATATCCAGGGTATACTGTAATACATGATATAGCATTTAAAACACATTCAGAGCATTTGGATTGGAAATTTGTTTTAGCATATAAAATTATAACAAGATTAAATATAAAAAGATATAAACATATATTTACAGTAAGTGAATTTTCTAAAAAGGAGATTATAGATAATTATAAAATAAAGGAAGATAAAATAACAGTTACTTATAGTTCAGCAGAGCATATAAGGAATATTAAACCTGATGATAATATAATTGATAAATTAAAGTTAAGGAATAAGGAGTTTTGTTTTTCTTTAGGAAGTAAAAGTCTACATAAAAACCATAAATATATATTAGAATGTGCAAAACAAAATCCTGATATGATATTTGTTATATCTGGTAATAATCATGAAAAAGTCTTTAAAGGACAAGATGCCGATAATAATATAGATAATTTAATATTTACAGGCTATGTAACAGATGAAGAATTGGTAAGTTTATATAAAGAATGTAAAATGTTTATATTTCCATCACTATATGAAGGATTTGGAGTGCCACCATTAGAAGCAATAGAAATGGGATGTAAAAATATTATTTTATCAGATATAGAAGTATTAAGAGAAATTTATGGAAACGTGGCTACTTATGTAGACACAACAAGTAATTATAAATTAAAGCAAAATAATAAAATTTGCAGCGATAAAGAATTTGAAGTAATAAAAAATAAATATTCTTGGAATAGGATAACAAATTGTATTATAAAAACAATTGAGAGTAAAAACTGAAATTGATAGATAAAAATATATTAACAATATTGAAAAAAGAAAGGGATCTTTTAATGGAGAACATAAACAGATGTATATTAATAATGGCAGGAGGTAAAGGAACAAGATTTTGGCCGAAATCAACAGAAGAAAAACCAAAACAGTTTTTAAACTTAATAGGCGATAAAACAATGATAC
>CAZUHD010000154.1:0-3586 GCA_964620415.1 uncultured Clostridium sp. | reverse complement strand
CCCAAAACTTCAAAATAAAGGAGCATCTCATAATACTATGATAATATGTTTTAATAATAAAATCAATACTTTTTCTAAATTTTATAAAAATATTTCTTCTTTAACTCAAGAAATACTTCAAGAATTGATACCTTCTTGTTTTGATATTCATTGCAATTGCCCTAATTGTAATGCTAAATCTAACTTCTCTTATCATGACTCTTAAAATAGATTTTACTTTATTTCTGCTTATTTTTTAACATCATATATATTACAGAATTGTTACAAAAAATTTAAAATTTATTAAATTGCCGTGTTATATGTACGAAAATGGTTGACAAATGTCGAAAAAAAATATAAAATAAAAATGTATTATAGTGTAAATTTATAAGGAGAAAATGAAATATTCAATGAATACGAAAAAGACGATATTAAAATTATTAATTATAACATTGATTATAACAACACTACCAATAACAAGTCTAGCAAAAACAGTTGAAGAAGAAGTATTAAGTATACAAGAACACAGATATATAGATGGAGAGAAAAAACAAGGATATGCTTTAAATAATGAAGGAAGCGAAGATGAAGGACAACATCCTATATTTCAAATAATGTCTTCTAAAGATAATAGTAAAACGAATTACTATTGTTTAAATGCAACCGCAGGAGCTACTTGGAATGAAGAAGGAAGAGATGTAACAAATTCAGATGTTACATATAAATCATATTATAATTTGGATTTAAAATCAGATATAGAAGAATTAGTAGAAGATACAGACCCTGTATATAGTAAAATTTCAGGAAAATATTTTAATCAAATTTGGTGGATATTAAATAATTTATATATACCAACAGGAGAAGAAACAAAAGATGAAGCAGAAAAAGAAAAACTTTTATCAGCTGCGGGAATAGTATCTTCTGAAATAAAAACTGAAACATTAGAAAGTATCAATGGAGATGATGCAAATAATGCAGTTAAGAAAGCATATAAATATATACCACAAAATGAATTTGAAAATTATCTTGTTTCACAAGAAGGAAGTGCTATAGGGGATACTAAAAAAGCTAAAGAAGGATGGTATTACATAAATAAACAAGGTGAATATACAAGAGTAGATATACCAGATGAGCTTATGGAAATAGCTGCACAAGGAGCAATTTGGTATTATACAAATTACTTAGATGTTGAAGAAGCAGATAGAAGTGAAGAATTTAATATTAGAAAACAAGGGTTACAATTATTATGTTCATGCGAAGATAGTAGCAAAATGACAGATATAGTAGAGGAAGATACTGCATTTTCAGATTGGAAACCTTTAAAAGAGGAGTATAATGAAGAAACAAATGTTGAAAATAAAACTGTGAATACAGGAATGTGGATGCAAGATCAAGCAACTATTCTTTGCTGGTATTTAATAGATGCAGCAGATAGGTATGCAGTCTGGAAAGAAAATAATATAGAAAAAGAAGAAATACCTCTTGTTATAACAAAACCAGAAGAAGAAATTAATATAACTTCAAAGCATTTAGTAAATAGTCAAGAAAGTTACATTATAGGTCCTGTACAAATAGATGAAGTATTAAAGGAAATATATACTTTAGAAGATGAATTAATTATAAATGAAAAACAATGTAATGACTTCAAAATACTTTCAAGAGAAACACTGCAAACATCAACAGATACAAAATTATCTGACAAAATAGGACAGGAATTTTATATATCAGTTCCAATATCTTGGATTCAAGAAAATCTGTCAGACGATGAAAACAGTACATTAGAACTTAATATACAGTTTACTGGTACATATAGAGCAAATAAAAAGAAACTTTGGAAATTTGAAAATGCTCAAGAAAACCTTACAGAACAACCTGTAGTAGAAGTCATCCCATATGATGAAAAATTTACTTTAGAAGTTAAGGCGAAAATGGAAGAAACACCTGTAGAGTTGCAAGGAGAGTTTGATTTAGCATTACAAAAATATATATCTGAAGTATACTCAAATGGGACAATGAAACAAGAAAGAGATGCAACTAAAGTAGATACAAGTAAATTAGCTTCTGGAAAAAGCAAAACAGCAAAATATATACAAGATAAAACACCTATAAATGTTAGAAATGGTGATTATGTAGTATATACTTTCACAGCATATAATGAGGGCGATATAGATGGATATGTAAATAAAATAAGAGATAATATTTCAAAGGGATTAGAATTTATTTATATTGCAGAAGATGGAGAAACTATAATTGCGTGTGATTCAGAAGGAAATACAGAAACTTTAGAAGTAGATAAAAAAGTCTATGATTTAATAAATGAGTATAATACATCTTGGGCATTGGATTCAGATGGAACTGGTTTATTAAAAGATACATATAATGGGGAGCAAAGTATTAGTGTTAGCTGTGATGTAGAAAATTTTCTTGGAACAAGAAAAGTATTAAAATCATACAATGGGGCTGAAGATAAAAACTTAGATGGTTCAAATTTGGATAGTTTAAGTGTTAAGTTAGTATTAAGAGTATCTGATGAAAGAACAGGAATTACTATAAGGAATGAAGGGGCAATAACAGATGTAGAAGATACTAATGGAAACAAACAAGATTTAATAGTAGAGGGTCAAGAAAAGAAGGAATTAGAAGATAGAGATTCTGAGGTAATAAATTGGATAGGAAAAGATGGAAATAAAAACTATCAAGATGATGAAGATTACGATAATATCATAATCGGAAAAATAGATCTAGCATTAATAAAATTTATAACAGCAGTAAGTTCTGATACAGAAATAAATGATGGAGAATATATAACTGCTGATGGACATGAAGGAAGCAAAGAAAATCCATATTTGAGGGAAGCAAAGATTGACACAACACCTTTAAAGACATGGACTTTAACTTCTGAAACTCATAATGCAATATATAAAATGGATAAAAATCCATTACTTGTTCCAGCATCTAAGTATGTACTTTATAATATAAGGGTATTTAATGAAGGTGATGGAGATGTATATGCAGGAGAAATAAAACATCATTTACCAGAATACCTAGATTATGTGGATTGTGAATATAATAAAACATATAGATGGAATTTACAAAGTGATGGAAAAACATTGGTTACAGACTATTTATCACATAATGTAGATGCTGATTCTAATTTAATTAAAGCATATGATAGAGAAAAAGATGATGGAATAGGATCAGGATTAGATTATAGAGATGTCCAAATCTTATGTAGAGTAAATGAAAATACACCAACAAATAAAACATTAATGAATGTAGCACAAGTAAGTAAATATGAAGATGATGATGGAAAAAATATACCAAGAGATGAGGATTCAATATCAGATAATGTAGAGAGAAAGAGCGAAGATGATAACGATTATGAGCAAATATTAGTACAAACATTTGACTTAAGTTTGTCAAATTGGGTAAGTACGATATATAAAACAGAAGATGAAGAAACAAAAACAACTGAAACAGGAAATACAGGAAATGATGAAACAGATATCATACCAAAAGTAGAAATAAACAAAAAGAAAATAGATACTACACTTGTAAAATTTGAATACACAATAAAAGTAACAAACGAGGGAGATATAGCAGGATA
>CAZUHD010000153.1:0-3605 GCA_964620415.1 uncultured Clostridium sp. | reverse complement strand
AAAGGATTTTATCAAAAATATTGCTATAGCTTGTTAAATAACGAATTAGATAATGTAATAATAAATAATCAAAGAGAAATTCAAAGAGAAATATCAGAAGAAGGCAAAATTGAAAAAACAACTCGGAATAGTACATCAATGCTTAAATAACTTATCAAATAGAGATTATATAGAATTTGATGAAAGATATATAAAACACACATATAACATTGTTTTAATGACCTTAAAAAATTATAATGTAACATCTGAACTTGAAGCAAATAGAAGATATATGGATTTATTAATACTTCCTCAAACTAATGTAGAAAATAAATATTCAATATTAATAGAATTTAAATACTTAAAGAAGAGTGAAGAAAACTTACTTGAAGAAACAAAGGCAAAAGCAAAAGAGCAAATTTTAGAATATAGTAAATTAGAAAAAATAAAAAACATACAAAAATTAAAGAAATACACAGTTGTAGCAGTTGTAGATGAACTATATGTTGATGAAATTTAATTAAATAACAAAATATAAATATTTAAAATATAATATTCCGAAAAAATAAAGTTTTTTTATTTTTTCGGAATAACTATTTTTATCATATACAATTATTACAACTTTATACATGACTAAATTTTAATTCGTACTATCAAAGTTTTGTGCAAATAAAGGTAGGATTTTTGAATACTCTCAAATCACTACAAATATCGCAGTTTTAATCATTTATACTCATTTTTTAGACAACAAATTTGCTTGCCCAAAAGATAAAATTGCTTAAAATTGATTTTGAAACATTTAATAAATTGAAAACTTCTATTAAAATCAATTTTAAATTTTAATAGTTTTTTTATTATAACTTTCTTTACAAATATTTATTTTGATTCTTAATAAAAAAATTTTGAAATTTCAAATTATTCTAAATATTATTTTATTATAAGAATGAACTTTATTCAGCTAAAATTTTATACTTCTCCCCCTATTCTTTATTTTACCAAACATTATTTTTGGCTTACAATATAACATAAATGAGAAAATAGAAGTAACTTATTTATTAAATTAGCTCCTATTTTTAAATATTGTATATATTTTTTCATTCATATTTTTTATCTTGCTTAAATACTTATTATACTTTATAAATTTAACTTCCAATATCCTTTTCTATCAGATCCAACTCTTTCTATAATTCCTTTTTCTTTTAATTTTTTTATATTCCATTTCACACCATCTTCGGTAATAGTAGAAATTTTTTCTGATATTTCTTTTCTCGATATTTCAGGATTTTCTTTCAAAACTTTTAATATTTTTATTTGATTATCATTTAGGTTTTCTGGGTAGCTTTCTGTGCAGTTTTCTGGGTAGCTTTCTGGGTAGTTTTCTAGGTAGCTTTCTTTTTTTGTAGTTAAGGTTAATGTTGTTCTATTTGGATTAAAGGTTTCTACTATTTCTGGGGATTTCCAATGTTTTTCTTGCCAAAATCTATTAATCATAGATAATCCTGAACCTGCTCTTTCTCCATATCCTAGATATGAAAACATTCTATGCAATAGTGGATTCCTTGGGTCACTTTGTCCACCCTTTAAAGCATCCTCTATTGAAATTCTCATATTACCAGGATTTGCAAATTTAAAATAATTTTCTCTTTTTTCAACTAGGATACTACCGCTTTCATCAAATTGGGTATGAATTAGACAATTTGTAAGTGCTTCACGAATCGAATTATGAATTGGTGTATCATCTATTCTCATCATTTTTTCATCTAATGAAAATGGTACTTCAATATCTGCTGTTAATTTGTTTACAATCTTCTCGAAAAAATCCCATAAATTGCCTGACCAACCATCATCCCAAGATGTTATTCTATTAGACCATCTTTCTATATCGCTATAGCCCTTTACTTCTCTGTAATCTAAGAAATAACTTGGAAATATCTGAGTTATATCTCTTTCTTTTCCAAACATTAATAATCCTGCAATTGTAAGTTTTTTTGTTTTTCTGTCCATTGCATTTAACATATATAAAAATTCTTCATCATTTAATTTATTCCATTCATGAGACTCACCTTTATGCAAACTAAACCTAATTCTATAATCTTTTAAAGATTTTTTGTCTATATTATCAATATTATATTCTTCTAATATAACACTATCTTTTGATTTATCACTGCTATCAATTAACATTGTTCTTACTTCGTGTTCTTTACATTTATAATCTCCACCACGAAGCCTTTTATAAGTTCCTTTAAATGGATTATTATTTATATAAATAGGTTTGTTTTTTCTATTAGCTCTGGGAACGGTTATTACAATAATAGTTTTACCATTAATTTTTGTTACTTCAATATTATCATCATCCAAGATATTACAACTAATTTTTTCTTTATTGTTAATAGTATTCCAAAGGTCATTTAAAATAGTTTGATGATTTTCAATTCCTTCTATACTATATGATTGTGTTTGAAAATTTTCTCTTATTCCTAGAATAATTGTTCCGACCTTTAGTATTTGCAAATGCTGAATATGTTTCCCATAATGATTTCGGCAATTTGTTTTTAGATTCTTTAAATTCAATTTCTCTGCTTTCTCCTATTGATAGCATATTCGTTATTGATAGCTTATCCATATTTAAAACCTCACTTTTCTACCCAGTAGTATATCATTTTTTTTCTTTTTTATCAATATGAAAATTGTTTTAAGTTTCGGCTTTTTTCAAAATTCAAAATCTGTATCATTTAATAAATTTCATTAATATATAAAATATTGGAAATGTTTGCCAATTAAAACAGCTAATTTCGTATTTTAAATATGAAAATTGTCCAATAATACAACTACTAGCATCATCGCCAAGAGAAAGATTTGATACTTTAAAACAATTATAGTTATATCTGCCTTAACCACGTTTTGTGCAGATACATGTAGAAATTTTTGAATACTCTTAAATCACTACAAATATCGCAGTTTTAAGCATTTATACTCATTTTTTAGACAACAAACTGTATCCCTAAATTTTAAAAACGCCTTAAAATCGATTCTCGTGCATCGTTTTTTCAGCATATTTTAAGCTAAAACCAGTTACTTTTGCTTTTTCTTCTATTTCTTGGCTATGTTTATTACAAAAATGATATTGACTAATTAATACTTGTCTATATTTTGTATCTTCTTTATTTATATCAAAATTAATAAGTTGTTCTTGCTTTACAGGTATCATATTGTTGAAACCTAATATACCATATTTTCCATTATGTATTTTAAAAATAAATATGTTATTTTTCATTTTAATATGTGATTTTCTTGGATGTTCTAATGGTACGAAATAATCAAATTCATCTATTTTTAATACTACACCTAAATATGGTCTTTTGGCTGTATAAGTATCTTCTCTATTTGGGTTATATTGTATTCTATTATCAAAATTATATAAATATTTTATATAATTAATATCAATTTTATAAAGTCTTAAATTATTCAAAGTTAAATCTCTTTAAAAATAAATTAGAGCAAAAGCTTTTGACTTCCCTTGCTCTTTTTTATGCCCTACTTCAGGCTAGGGGTTTCCTCTTCAATTATACCCTACTTTATCTAGGCTAGGGATCTCCTTTTCATAATATTTTGCAATATTACTTCTT
>CAZUHD010000152.1:0-3612 GCA_964620415.1 uncultured Clostridium sp. | reverse complement strand
AACTGGGATGATGATATGTCGCCTTGGGAGATTCCACCAATATATGATGGAGATAGTCCATGTAAAGGATTAGCAAAAAAGCATTTAAAATTACTTTTAGAAGATATTATTCCAGAAGTAGAAAAAACATTAGAAAAGAAGCCATTATATTCTATTATAGGGGGATATTCACTTGCTGGGCTTTTTGCAATGTGGAGCTTATTTAATACTGACTATTTTTCAAAGGCTGTATGTTGTTCAGGTTCATTTTGGTTTCCAAAATTTATGGAATATGTTAAAACAAATGAATTAAAGGGAAAACCAGAGTGTATATATTTTTCACTTGGAGATAAGGAAAAAGAAGCAAAGAACAAATATTTAAAAACAGTTGAAGATAATACAAGGGAGCTTTATAATGAAATGCGCGACAAAAATATAAAGACAATTTTTGAAATGAATCAAGGAGATCACTTTAAAGATGCAGATTTAAGAATGGCTAAAGGTATATGCTTTGTATTAAATAGGTAAAAATTACAACTTAGAAAAGGACTGTTTAAGGTGTAGTTTCAAACTAAAGAAAAGCTTGCTATATATAGTAGATAATAAACTAGAATTATCTACTTTTTCTTATATAATCTTAAAGAGAATTTATAAAAAAGTTTGTAAGAAAAATACATTATATTATAGAAAGAGATGAAAGACATGTTTTCAAAAATGGGGACATATAAACCTTGTGGAATATTTACAATAGGGCATTTTATTTTAATTGTAATTACAATAATAGGAATTATTTTTGCGCTAAAAAAATCGGTTAAAAAGAGTAGGAAAGAGATACATAGAATTATAAAATATATAACAATAATTGCATGTATATTAGAAGTTATAAAAATAATTTTTAGTATAAAGCAAAATTCATTTAAAGCAGTAAATACATATTTACCACTCTATTATTGTAGTATATTACTATATGCTGGGCTATTAAGTTCATTTGCAAAAGGAAAACTAAAAAGAGCTGGAGATGTGATTTTAGCAACTGGTACATTAATAGGAGGGATAGTATTTATTATATATCCATCTACATCATTACCTATGTATCCAGCTTTCCATTTTTTAAGCCTTCATAGTTTTTTATTCCATGGTTCAATGGTATATTTAGGAGTATTGCTAAACAAAACAAGGTATGTTGAAATAAAAAAAGAAGATATTAAATATTTTGCAAGTATGATATTATGTCTTAGTATTATAGCATTAGTTGTAAATAATCTTTTTGATGGAAATTTGATGTTTATATCGAAAGATTTTCCAGGTACACCAATCGAGGTATTGTATAAGATAACTAATGGAGGAATTTTATTTACAATAATTATGATAATAATTCAAATGACAGTACCGTTTTATGTATCTTACTATGTAATAAAATTAATACAGCATATAAAAGACAAAAAGAAAAATCAGTATATTTATATAAAAAATAACTGAATCTAAAATAAAAGTAGTTTAATAGTAGGTGGTATTATGGAAAAGATAGATTATCTAATAGAATATTTGTTAAAAGAATCTGGCAGAGAAAAAATGGACTATTCAAGCAAAGATAAAAAGTCATTATACAGAGCTTTAGTAAATGTTAGACAAGCAAATCCTATTTCAGAGGAATTTTTAAAGGCAGAAGATGAATATTTACAAGAAGAACTAAAAAGTAAAGAAGTGACTGATGCAAATACTATTATGTCCATTAAAGAAATTTATAATAATTCTAATTTAATAAATAGTGATAAAATTTGCTTATGGCAAGGAGATATAACTAAACTAAAAATTGATGCAATAGTGAATGCAGGAAATTCACAGGGATTAGGCTGCTTTCTTCCAAATCATAATTGTATAGATAATCAAATAAATACATTTGCAGGAGTAAGGTTAAGACTTGCTTGTAATGAGATTATGAAAGGATTAAACTATAATCTTGAAACAGGAAAAGCAATAATAACAAGAGGGTTCAATCTCCCTGCAAAATATGTTATCCAAACAGTAGGACCAATAATTGAAAAGGAAGTAACTATATCAAAAGAAAATGAACTTTCTAATTGCTATAAAAATTCACTTGAACTTGCAATAAAAAACAATATTAGAACAGTGGCATTTCCTTGTATTTCAACAGGTGTATATAACTTTCCTAAAGAAAAAGCAAGTAGGATTGCTATTCAAATAGTTGATGAATTTATAAGTAGTAATCATAGCAAGATAGATAAAGTTATATTTAATTTATGGGATAATGAGGATTTGAGAATATATGAACGAAACATTAAGTAAAATAAAGAAGCTAATAATGGAAGCAGATAGCATTTTAATTGGCGCAGGAAGCGGGCTATCAATATCAGCAGGAATAAAATATTCTGGAGAGGAATTTGAAAAGGAGTTTAAACCTTTTATTAAAAAATATCATTTTACAGATTTATATACGGCATCTTTTTATAATTTTAATAGTGAAGAAGAAAAATGGGGTTTTTTTGCTAAATTTATAAAGTATGCAGATACTGGAAGAAATGCTTTACCTTTATATCAAAATTTATATAAACTTGTTAAAAATAAAGAATACTTTGTTTTGACAACAAATGTAGATGAACAATTTTTAAGAGCAGAATTTGATAAAAATAAGTACTTTGCGACCCAAGGCTCATATAGTAAACTACAATGTTCGATTCCTTGTCATAACAAACTATATGATAATACAGCCCTTGTAGAAAAAATGATAAAAAGTACTAATAATGAATTAAAAATACCTACTGACCTTATCCCTAAATGTCCTATTTGTAAAGAAAAAATGGAAGTTAATTTAAGAAAAGATGCAAATTTTGTTCAAGATGATGAATGGTATAGAGAAAATAATAATTATAATAATTTTTTAAAGGATAATAAAGACAAGAATGTGGTATTATTAGAACTAGGAGTTGGCTTTAATACTCCTGGAATAATAAGATTTCCATTTGAACAAATGACAGCTAAAAATAAAAATTGGAATTTAGTACGAATTAATAAAGAAACTACAAAAAATTTGATTACAGATATTGAAAATAAGACTGTTTTAGTTGAAGATGATATAAATAATGTAATTAATAATTTAATTTGTACAATCAAATAGAAATTAGATAGAAATTTAGAAAAAGCTATCTAATTTCTTATTTTGTATTAGGAAAGTCATAAAAAAGATAGTTACAATTCACAGCATCCAAATACTTCAAAATATCAGTAACAAGCTATTTTTGACTTTTTAAGTGATTTTTGTTATAATCATTTATAAAATTATATTTAATTTTGGAAGGAGGGCATTTGAATATGAAAATGTTACCCAAAGGGATTAGTAATTATGAGGAATTAATTGAAGGAAACTATTACTATGTTGATAAAACGAAATTTTTAGAAAAATTAGAAGCCTTAGCTGATAAAAGACTAATGTTTTTAAGACCAAGAAGATTTGGAAAAACATTATTTACAAGTGTATTAGAGAATTATTATGATATAAATAAAAAAGATAAATTTGATGAGTTATTTGGAAATACATACATAGGAAAACACCCAACACAAAATAAAAATAAATATTATATTTTAAGATTTAATTTTGCAGGTGTGGATACGAGT
>CAZUHD010000151.1:0-3646 GCA_964620415.1 uncultured Clostridium sp. | reverse complement strand
ACAATGTTACATTAATATTACAAAAATTCCAGAATTTATTAAATTGCCGTGAATTAGTGTTAAAAATAGTTGACTAAATTGAAAAAAAATGGTATATATATAATATAATAAAAAAATATGGCCCCTTGGTCAAGAGGTTAAGACGTGGCCCTCTCAAGGCCAAATCATGGGTTCAATTCCCGTAGGGGTCACCAGACAATAAAAACCATACAAGTATTGAAAAATCGATATTTTGTATGGCTTTTTTAAATTAATGCGTAAGTAAAGGAGAGTCAAATATATGGAAAATATAAAATCGAAAAAACAAAATCAGATTCTAATATAGATACAATGATGGTAAAAAAGATAGGAGACTCTTATATAACCCATTTAGATAGAAAAACAACTATTTTTGTATTTAAAATGTTAAATAAAGATTATAATATATAGAAATGAAAAGTAAACTATGATATAATAATAACAATTTAAATTAGGAGAATAAACAATGAAAAAACATTTAAAAATATATTTAGGTATAATTTTAATATTTGTAATCTTAGTAGTATGTGCTATTGTTTTTTATTATCAAAACAAAAAGATAAATGATAGCCCTTATGGTACTATGACTTATTCAGCAAGTAATAATACTTATACTGTGTCTTATACGGCAAGCTATAATCATGATCCAGTATTAAACGATTCTAAAAAATATGAAATAGTAACCAAAAAAAATAAATTAAATCATATATTAAAAAAAATCAATTCTAGTGATTTGAGTGAATTTAATGATGATTTCTTCAAAAGCCAAAACTTATTAGTTATACCAGCTGGGATAGATCCTGAAATACATGAATTAAATATTAAAGATACTGAAGTTGATATAAGTATATATGAGGCTGTGCCATTTACATCAGAGGATCAAATGTGGACTTTTAGTTTATATCTTATTCCTATTAACAAAAATATAAATAATTGTAATGTAGAAACATCATCATATCCAGACAGAATCTATTAATCAAAGATTTTATAAAAAAATAAAAGGGTTATGGAAAATAAAATTTATACATTTAAAGAAATAATACAAAATCAATATTTAAAAAATATAACATAAAAAAGCTTATTTATTTGGCTCTTATGCAAGCGAGGAAGCAAAATTAGATAATATAGATATAATGATAGAAAAAAGATAGGAAACTCTTATATAACTCATTTAGATAGAAAAACAAATATTTTTACAATTAAAATGTTCAATAAAGATTATATAAATATATAGAAATAAAAAGTAAACTATGATATAATAATAATAATAATTTAAATTATGAGGAGGATAAACAAATGAAAAAAAATTTAAAAATATATTTAGGTATAATTTTAATATTTGTGATTTTAGTAGTATGTGCTATTGTTTTTTATTATCAAAATAAAAAGATAAATGATAAATCTTATAGTACTGTAACTTATTCAGCAAGTTATAATACTTATGATGTATTAAACAATTCTAAAGAATATGAAATAGTAACAGAAAAAAACAGACTAGATGAAATATTAAAAAAGGTTAATTCTAGTGAGTTTAGTGAATTTAATGATGATTTCTTCAAAAGTCAAAACCTATTAGTTATACAAGCTGGGTTAGATCCTGAAATACAAGAATTAAAGATTAAAGATACTAAAGTTGATATAAGTATATATGAAGATACACCAGAAATATCAGTTGATCAAATGTTGACTTATAACTTATATCTTATCCCTATTAGCAAGAATGTAAAAAATTGTAATGTAGAAATATCGCCATATCCAAACAGAGTATATTAATCAAAAATAAAAAAATAAAGAAAAGGGTAAGGAAAATAAATTATGGAAAAAAATTCAACTCCGGAGCAGGAAAGTAATAAAAAAACAAGAAAACAAATCTTCGAAAATATAGTTATAGCAATTTGTATAATGATATATTTTATAATAATTAATGTAATATATTTTAGGTTAGATGATACTATGCTATTAAATATAATGAAAATTGCAAGTGGTGTAATATTATTATTTAGTATAATAATATTTGAAATAGCTTATCATAAAGATAGTGGAAAACTTGCAATAAATGGGATTGAAGCGTTAGTACTTGCATTTTATACATTAACAACATGGCAAGAGGTAAAAAAATATAATGTGGAATTTGATAAATACATTTTATTTTCAACATATTCATTTGCAATATATTATGTATTTAAATCCATACTAATATATACTAGAGATAAAAGAGAATATGTAAAAAGTTTAAGTGATATACATCAAATAGTACAAACAGAGCCGGTAAAAAAAGAAGCTAAAAGGAGGAAAACTAAAGAAAATATTGAAAAATGAACATTTTTACTAGACTTTATAAAAAAAATGTGATAAAATATTAGAAAATTATAAATGGGAGGAATGAGCTGTGAAATTAATAAATATAGGTTTTGGAAATACTGTTTCAGCAAATAAAATAGTTGCAATAGTAAGCCCTGAATCAGCGCCAATAAAGAGAATGGTGCAGGAAGCTAAAGATAACGGAACAGCTATAGATGCAACTTTTGGAAGGAAGACGAGAGCTGTTATTATAATGGATTCTGACCATATAATTCTATCAGCAGTTCAAGCAGAAACAATTGCAGGAAGATTAGACAATAATATGGTTCAAGAATAAAATTAATTTAGAGAAAGGAGAGTATAATATACAAAATATATTATACATAAATAATATGATAGTAAAACCAACAGTTAATGATCTTTTAAAATATGCAGAGAATAGATTTGCATTAGTAATAGCAACATCTAAAAGAGCTAGACAAATAGCAAGTGGAAGCAAGGCATTAACAGATGTAAGCGAAGAATCACCTGTAACACTTGCCGCAAATGAAATAAATGAGGGGAAAATAGAGATTTACTAATAATAAAAAGGTGGATTTTATAATGAAAAGAAAAGACGTAATTTCAATTACAGGAGATTTAGCGAGTGGACAGAGTACAGTTTCTAAAATGTTAGCAGAAGAACTAAAATTTGACTTGTACAGAAATGGGGCATATTTTAGAGAACTTGCTATTAAAAATAATATGTCTGTTACAGAATTTGGAGAGTATGTTGAAAAACATCCTGATGTAGATCAGCAAATAGAAAAAAGTGCGACAGAATATGCTAAGACACATAACAATATAGTAATAGATGCAAAATTGGGATGGTATGCCGTGCCAGAATCATTTAAAGTATATTTGAAAGTAGATATTGATATAGCTGCTAAAAGAGCTTTTGAAGATGAAACAAGAAAAAACTCCGAAAATTTACCAACAATAGAAGCTCAAAAAGAAGATATGATAAGAAGAACAAAAAATGACTTAGCAAGATATAAAAACTTATATGGAGTTGTAAGAAATGATATGTCAAATTATGATTTGGTAATAGACACTAGCAAAATAACGCCAAGAGATGTTTTAGAAAAAATAAAAAAGGCTTATGAAGAATGGAAAAATAATTAAAGTCACACAATTGTAATAATTATGTTACATAAATGTAAAAATTATTTTGAATAGAACTATTGATTATTTGAAATTTTTGTAGTATAAAGTAATTAAAGTATTTTTTTAATCCTGAGTTTGACAGTTAAAACGAGCAAACTTACATAAGAGTAAGAATTGCTCG
>CAZUHD010000150.1:0-3648 GCA_964620415.1 uncultured Clostridium sp. | reverse complement strand
TTTAAGAAAAAATGTTCGCAAAATATATTGACTTTATCTAAAGAAAATGATACAATACATTTGTTCGGCGAAATTTAAAGGAGATGCTAAAATGGAAATTAATTTAGATGATATAAATATTCAAAAAATCAAAGGACATACAAAGCATAAAATAGCTCTAGTTGTGAAGTATATAGAAAATTGGTTAGAAGTTGCTTCAAATAATAGTAAAACAAAGAAAATATGTTTTATAGATGGGATGTGTAATGCAGGCATATATTCAGATGGAACTTTAGGAACATCAACGGAAGTTTTAAAACTTTTTGTGAAATTTGCAAACATGTTTCCAAATATTGATTATTATCTTTTTTGTAATGACATTAATACTAATAGAGTGGAAATCCTAAAAAATATTTTTGAACTAAAGACTGATTATAAGGAAAGACCTAATATAAAAGTGTTTATATCTAACAAAGATATTAATGAGTATTTATTAGAACTATTAAAAAAAGAAGAATATTTTAATTATGATGCACAAGCATTTACTCTAGTGTTTTTAGATCCATATAATTTTGGTACTGTTAACTTAAAAAATGTTAAATTATTTTTGAATAAATATTATGCAGAATTAATGTATAATTTCTTTTTAAGTGATATAAAGAGAAATGCTAATAATAAATTAGCAATTGATAAAAAAGAAATGATAAAGGAAAGTATGAGAGGATTAACTGGGTATAATGGAGAATTAGATTATGATGTAATAAAACAAATAATAATAAATAATTTAAAACAGACCAAAGCAAAAAAATTCTTTACATATCAATTTAAAATTTCTACTAATGTCGAAATTTATAATATTATGTTTTTTTCACACAAAATAGATGGAATTAGAAAATTAAAAAATGTTTTATGGGAGATATTTGATGGAGATTGTAATAATTACAGATTACTTAAAGAACAATATAATCCAAATAATCAAATTACTTTATTTGATGACAATTTTATAAAAAAAGATAATTTATATTGGTATTCAGAAGAGGCTAAGCAAAAAATAAAAGAGAAGTTTTCTAAAAAAGAAGTGACTTATAAGGAAATAGAAGATTATTTATTATGTAATACAATGTTAAAAACAACCCATATTATTAGTAATTTATTAAAGCCAATGATAAAAAATGGGGATATAATTAAAAGAAATTACTCAACAAAAAACGATTATAAGAAAGATAAATATTATTTTAATTAAATATATAGAAATTTAAAACTAAATAAGATATAATATTTATACTAATGATTGGAGAAAATATTTATGAAGAAATGTAATGATTTTATAGAAAGAAAGTCTTTACTATATAAAACTGATGTAGAATATGGAGATTATTGTTTGAATCATGTTCAAGGTTGTTCTCATGGATGTAAATATCCATGTTATGCTTATCTTATGGCAAAAAGATTTGGAAAGGTAAAATCTTATGAAGAATGGATAGAGCCAAAACTAGTAAAAAATATAGATGAAATTTTGGATAAAGAAATACCAAGATTAAAAAATAAAATTAATAATGTGCAACTTTGTTTTACTACTGATCCATTCATGTATGAATATGAAGATATATGCTCCTCATCTGTAAAGATAATAAAAAAACTGAACGATAGTGGCATAAAATGTACTGTTTTAACAAAAGGTGTTTTTCCAGTAAATGAATTAATAAATTTAAACAAAGATAATAGTTTTGGAATAACATTAATATCTTTGAATGAAAAATTTAGAAAGAAGATTGAACCTGGTTCAGCTCCATATAGAATGCGTATTGAATATTTAAAAAGATTACATGATAGTGGATTTAAGACTTGGGTAAGTATAGAGCCTTATCCAACGCCAAATATAATTGAGCAAGATTTTAGAGAAATACTACATTCCATACAATTTGTTGATAAAATTATATTTGGCAGGTTACATTATAATAAATTATCAACAGATTATCCTAATCATAAAATTTTTTATAATAATTTAGCAAATGAAGTTGAAAATTTTTGTAAAAACAACAATATTGAATATCACATAAAAAAACGGTACAAAGATTGAAAATAATGATAATAAGTTTGCTACGACATCTTAAAAAAATAGACTTATTTTAAACTTTTATTTTCCTATCAGCACAATTGTTTGTAGTGAACTTAATTTATATTAGTGAGCTATTACATAGAAACAAATAAAAAAGCAGAAAATGTAGTTTATAGAGTTCTGCTTTTAATATAGTTAAAGAAATATGATAAAAAAATTAAAGTGTTGAAAGAAAATAAAATGCGAAAAGTTATGTTAAATTAAAAACATAGTTAATAATAAAAATATATATAATTCTTATAAACGGCTACTATAACTAATTTTGAAATGAATAGCAAAGTACTTTTATAAGTAAGTAACATTGCTTGTATGTGTTCCTTGCTCAAACACAATAAAATGCCAGTTTATATAGCTTTAGAACAAATCATATAAATTTATAAAATTATTAAAATCAATACTTTGGTGTACTTTAATTTTATGAGAAGTTACATTAAAATTACAATGCTGATATAAAATATATGAAATTAAAAAGTAAATTTATCTTTTTAAAAGGGGATACTTTTTTGTACCCCTTTTATATTTTAGTTTGATAAACAGATTAACTAATAAAAATTTACGCCGTATTATAATTTACAGCCCAATTTACTGTGTACGAAACCAATTGATTTGTTACGTACTCATTACATTGCATTTATGCTATTTTTAATTCTACTCCTGTATTTAAAATTTCTTCCATAATTCCTTTTGGTTCATTATACTCCTCTATGCTAAATGGAATTGTTTGAATATCTGCTTTTAAAATGTTTGCTTTGCATAGTAACAAAGTCATATTTTTTATACAATCTTCTTCCTTAAAATCAGGCGAAATAATTGCAAGATCAATATCGCTATCCTTTGTAGATGTTCCTTTTGCATACGAACCAAATAAAATTACTTTTTCTATTGTTATATTTTCTTCTTTCAGTAATTTAATAAACTTTTTTATTGTTTCAATTACTCCTGAAGGGATTTTAGCCATTCAAATGCCTCCTTTGATTTATTTAATAATTCAATACTACTTTTTACATCTAAGTTCTTTGCAACATTTTGTTTATATACATCGTATCTGCCTATTATATAAAATGATGCTGGCGTTGCAAATAATGTTTCGAATTTTTTATATTCTTCTGAATTTACAACTTTTTCAATATCTTTTAATATTATGTTTATATTATGTGTATATGGTGCTTCTTTATTAAAAGTATATACATAAATTCCTTTTGCTAATTTTTCTATTGATTGTTCACACATAAAACTTACATATAAAAATTTATTATTTTTTAGCATTATTTTTGTTGTATCTAAATCATCTTCTGCCATTTCTAACCATTTTTCGTATTTTTCAATATTGTTACACTACCTCCTAAAAATTTTTAATATTCTTTATTGTATATGAAAATGCCATGAACTTTTTAGTTTCAAAACTTCGTTAACGTACAATTTTCTTATATATTATATCATATTTTTTTCAAATATTAAGCTAATTTTCAATTTTATTATTTTTCTACAAATATACTATAATGAAACTTTTACCTAGGCTGTGAATTGTAACACGCAACGTAACAAAAAAT
>CAZUHD010000149.1:0-3779 GCA_964620415.1 uncultured Clostridium sp. | reverse complement strand
AATAAAGCCTTTTAAGACTTAACTTCTCATAATATTTTACTTCGCATAACATAGATTATCAGAAGCTTCTGATAAGCGATGCGCGACGGCGTTATTGATTAATTCCCTTATAATGCTAGTATCGTATTTATCAATCTCTTCTGGAAATGTAGTTGTTTGACTTGGTATATATCTGTATTTTAAATTTCTTATTTTATCGGTGGCTTTTTCCATTGTTAAGATAAATGGTATGGTAAAATGCTCATAATCTACAACTCCAGTATCATCCTGCAGTTTCCATGTTATAATTGGTATATAATTATCAACAGCAGTATTAACATCATCTTTCCCTAATAAAAGCCATGCAGCACGAGTGACCTTACCATTTAATAAAACTTTTGCTTTATTTAAAAAAGTAATATCATCCATACTATCAATTTCGCTTGCAATTTCTTTATTTTCATTTTTCTTTTTAAATTGTTCTCTTGCTTTTAATATAGCTTCTTTATCTAAATCATTAATTGTTAAACCACTAATAATTTGTCTTGACCAATCGATATTTACCGTCGATAATATGGTATCTCTTTTTACATCATTTAACGGAATTAGTGCATCATTGTTTCTGTCATAGGCGATGTTTTTCCAAGTTGTAGGAACACCTACTGCAGCAGGAATTTTAAACATTATTACTCTATTACCATCAACTTCTAATTCATATATATCTAAAAAAGTCATATTATCATTAGTTGATTGGATTATTTCCTTTTTTAAATTATTTAAGTCTGCACCTTTTCTATAATTAGTATTTACAAATTCATGAGTTTTATTACTTACTCCAAATATAAGCCATGCATACTGTTTTCCAAGTAAATTAGCTCCATTACTTAATGCAGAGAAATATCTCCCAAGCTCATTAAAATCAAAATTATTTTTGGCTTCTTTATATTCAACATATTCTTTTTCGTTTTCTTTGATTAAAGAAAATAATATATTTTTAATTTCTTCCATTTTGAATTCCTCCAATTCAATATCAAAATTATTATTTTTAATTTTTCCTATTTATTATTTCTCAAGTTATTGTATCTATTAAATCTTCTCCAGCTTCAACATGCTCTCCATACGATTCATATTCTCCATTATTATATACCATATTTTTTCTTCTTAATAGTATATCGGTAATTATCATGCGTTGATATCTTTCTTCCAAATCGATTTCTCCTCTATTTAAATTTTTATAAATACGTGCAATATAATATATAATAACATATTACAGATTAAATTTGAAGTCCAAATGTAACAATTTGTTCAGAAATTTTTTAAAATAAGTATATAAATTTCAAAGCTTTAAGACATTAAATTAAATCTAATATAGCCAATTTATCAAAAAAACAGGACTTTTTCATTTCTTTTTTTGATTTTTAAGTGGTAAACTTTGCAAGTCTACTTCTTTTATCATTTAAAATTAAAATACAATTTTTTCTTAATTGTTACCTATATTGAAAAATTTTTAATCTTCAAAGCATCCTACATACAAAAGAAGAATATGAGATTGTTTTAAATGCTAAATATAATGATCTTTTTTATACAGTAAAAATACATGAAAAATTGTATTGCATTTTTATTACAAATATTACTACTGTGTCCTGAAATGTAACTTAAATTTAAACTATTTCAAAAACTGTGATAGTTTGTATTGAAAATATATAAATTTATTATTATAATTATACTATAAATATCAATTATTAATAATGGAGAGAATTATGAGAGTAGGGATTGGTCAAGACAGTCATAAAATAGATTATAGTAATCAAAATAAAAAATTAATATTGGGAGGAATTGAATTTGAAGAAAATTTTTCCTTATTAGCTAATAGTGATGGAGATGTTGTTTTACATGCTATTACTAATGCAATTTCGGGAATTACGTGTAAAAATATATTGGGAAAAATTTCAGACGAAATGTGTAGAAAAGGAATAAAAAATAGTGAAGAATATTTAAAAGAAGCTCTTAAGTATTTAAATGAACCAATAAATCACATTTCTATATCAATAGAGTGTGCAGTACCTAAAATAAATCCTAAAATTGAAGAAATGAGAAGTAATATAGCTAGAATATTAAACATAACTGAAAACTGTGTTGGTATAACAGCAACTTCAGGAGAAGGACTAACAGAATGTGGGAAGGGTAATGGTATCAATGTTTTTGCTTGTGTTTCAGTAGTATAATTTTAATGGGAAGGTGTACAAAGCGATGAATAAAGTATATGTAAAAGCAAGAGCAAAAATTAATTTAAGTTTAGAGGTACTAAATAAAAGAAAAGATAATTATCATAATATAAAGTCGGTGTTTCAAAAAATTAATTTATATGACGAAATATATATAGAAAAAAATAATATTAATAAATTTAATATAGAAACTAATATAGAAAGTTTAAATAGTAAAGAAAACATTATTTATAAAGCATATTTAAAATTAAAAGAAAAATATAAAAATATTTGTGGAATTAGGGTAATACTAAATAAAAAAATACCAATGCAAGCAGGTTTAGGAGGAGGGAGTACAGATTGTGCAAGTTTTATTTTGGGGATGAATAAATTATTTAATTTAGAATTATCTAAACTTGAAATAGAAACAATTGGAAAATGTTTAGGTGCCGATGTTGTACCATGCTTTTATAATAAAGCTGTATTAGCTGAAGAAATAGGAGATAAAATAACAACAATAAATACTAATTTTAAATATTATGTTGTGATTGTAAAACCTAATATATGTTGTAATACAAAAGAAATGTATAATTTAATAGACAAAAGAAAAAACATAATTAGATTAGATTTATCAAATAAAATAATCAAGGGATTACAAGAAAATGATATAGAATTGATTGCAAAAAACTTATATAATGCATTTGAAGATGTACAGCTAGAAAATGAATTAATTAAAAATATAAAAGCAGAGTTTATGGAAAATGGTGCAATAGGTTGCTCAATGACTGGATCTGGTTCATGCGTATATGGTCTTTTTAGTAATAAACAAATAGCTAAGCAAGCATTTAAAAAATTGAAAACTAATTATCAAACATATATATGTACATCATACAATTCAAAAAGGAGTGAGAAATTTGATTGACCAAAAAACAGTTACAGCAATTATACTTGTTGCGGGAAACAGTATAAGATTTGGGAAAAATAGAAATAAGAATTTTGAGATAATAAATGGAAAAACTGTATTGGCTTATAGTTTAGAAGCTTTTGATAAAAATATATATGTAGACAATATTATAGTAGCAATAAAAGAATGTGAAATTAGGGAAGTAAAGAGCATTATAAATAAAACATTGCTAACTAAAAATGTAGAGATAATTATAGGTGGAAATACAAGAAAACAATCTGTTTATAATTGTATTAAAAAAATAAATTCAGATATAGTTATTATTCACGATGGAGCTAGACCATTAATAAAACAAGACTATATAACAAATTGTATTGAAAATATGAAAGAATTTAAAGGTGTAACGATTGGAGTAAAATCAAAAGATACCGTAAAAATAACAGATAAAAATAATATTGTTATTAATACAACAAATAGAAATAGTACATGGATTATTCAAACACCTCAATGCTTTGATAGATCTATATTATTAAAGGTACATGAAAAGTATAAAAATGAAGATGTAACTGATGATTGTTCTTTGCTTGAAAAAGATGAATATAAAATTAAAATTATACCAGGTGATTATAGCAATATGAAAATTACAACTAGCGAAGATTTGGATATTGTAAAGAAATTATTACTGGAAATAT
>CAZUHD010000148.1:0-3781 GCA_964620415.1 uncultured Clostridium sp. | reverse complement strand
ACTCTAGTTTGTCCGACGCAAGCGTCGGGGAATGTAACCCAAAGAGATTCAAAAAAATTTACATTTTTATATTGACATTAACATACCTCACTTTTAATAAAATTTTATCAGAAAATGCAAAAAGAGAAACCCGTTTCATATAGATTTCTCTCTACATCAATATTATTATAGCAAACCTTCGTTTATATATCAATAGTTGTTTTATATTTAAGTTATTGTAAGATTGCTATATTGCTTATATTGCTCTTGCTTCATAGTTGGCATAATAAATCCTTTTACACCGTCATTAAGCCAATCACTGCTTAAATTATGCTCTGTTGCTATCTCATCTATTATCTCTCTAAACTCAGCCGATGGCTGAAAATAAGCATCAATATCGTGAGTAGATTACCTTGCATTAAACACAAGTGAAAGTGCCGCTCCACCTGCAATTACAATCTCACCATATGTTCCTTTTGCTCTTAGTTTATCGTTTAATTCTTCCAAATATTTTTCTATATCTTGCTTAGATAACATATTAACACCTCTCTAACATAGTTTCGCCAACCATAATATTTCTTTTTTTATATTCTTCTGGAGTTGTTTCTCTCAAATACTTTTGAAACTCTGGATTTTGAGTATCAAAAGCATAATATATATATTTCATAACATATTTATCTTTATTAACCCATTTAGGAATTGGTAAATTAAAATCTTTAGCCAATTTTTCAACTGTACCTGCAAGCATACACATAAAGACTATATGATGTTCATTATATTCAGGTTCTTCAATTATTAATAATAATTTTTCATTATCTGTTTTTGCGGAATAAAAATTATCCAATAATTGTCCATATAATAACATTTCATCTTCTTTATCAAGCAATTGAGAAATGTTTTTTACACTGTATTCAGTTTTATTCATATACTTTACCACCTTTCCTTATTATTGATTACATTTTTATTATATCATAAATTAAATAATAGTAACATCTTTTTGTTAATTATTTTGAAAATTTTGGCATTTGTCAAATTTTTATAAAAATATTATTTTGATATGGAAAAGGGATATTTTTCCTAAGTTAAAAGACAGAAAGAGTTTCTAAAGATTTGATAAAGTAATTATCATATGTTAAAATGAGGAAAATAAGAGGAATGGATAAAAGGCTGTGAGCCTATTCTGTTCCTCTCTTAATTTATACAACGAATAATTTTTTTAAAATTTTATAAAAAAGATGCAACTATTTTATATGTTTTTCAACTCTAAGTATATGTAAAGGATATAAAATAATAAATGGAGGAATTGTGAAATGCAGGAATTAATTAAAAAAGCCCAAAATGGAAATAAAGAAGCATTTACTGAACTTGTATTGCGGTTTTGAAAAAGACTTATATAAAATAGCAAGAACAAGACTGCAAAGTGATGATGATATATCAGATGCACTTCAAGAAACAGTAATTAGTGCTTTTAAATCTATTAAAAAATTAAAGAATGATGAATATTTCAAGACGTGGTTAATTAAGATATTGATAAACAATTGTAATGCTTTGTATCTACAAAAAAGAAAACGAAAAGAATGCTTTTTTGATGATGTATCAGAAGTTGATAATTTTTTGATAGATGATGATATTGATACTATTAATGGTGAACTGAATTTCAATGATATGATGGAATTATTAAACTATGATGAGAGAATATCATTAACTTTATATTATGCAGAGGGATATACAACTAAAGAAATTGGCAAAATATTAAAAACAAATGAAAATACAATAAAGGCAAGAATTTCAAGAGCTAAAATGAAAATAAAAAATAAGTTGAAGGAGTGTTAAATATGGATGAGTTTGAAAAAAAATTAAAACAATCTTTTACAAAAGATATTGATGTCCCAAATCAATGTAGAAATGCGATTAAAAATGCACTTTTTGCAAAAAAGAAAAGTTATTTTAGAGGATTTGGGCTAAGAAAAGTAACTGTTATTGCAAGTGTAGGAATTGTTCTTATTAGTGGTGTAGCATTTGCAACAAATTTTAATAATATTAAAGAACATTTTGGATTTGGAAAACGGAATTGAAACAGCTATAGAAAATGATTACATAGCAGAGCCTAATGAGGATTATTTATCTTCAAATAGCACTTTAGAAAATGATGCGAATACAGTAGTTTTAGACAATATGAAAACAAATATAAAAATAGATGAATTTTTAATGACTAATTTGAATTTAAGTGTTAATTTCAATATTGAATTAGATAAAAAAATAAGTACATTTGTAGACACTAAAAACTTAAAAAATATAGAACTTAAAGATTTAATTGTTACAGATGATGAAAATAGAATTATATATACTATGACAACAAAAGAAAGATTTGATGAATTTTGTAAGTTACACAATCTGCCATATGTATATGGAGAAAATAACGAAAATTATATTAATTGTGGAGTAAATACCTTTATAAAGGAGCAAAATACTGAAACTAACCAAATAATTTTAACTTATAATATATATGGAGAAGAATTGCCAAAAAGCAAAAAATTGTATTTTGACTTTACAAAAATCTTGCTTAAAGAAATAAAAGATGATTCAATAGAAAAAAATACAATAATAACAGGTGATTGGAAAATTAATGTAGATGTGCCAGAGAAAATGTATAATAGAGAAACAAATTCCTATAAAGTAGTGAGTTGCTCGAATAAAGACTTTCATATAACAAATGCTGAAGCAACTGATACAGGTTTTGAAATAGGAATAATAATTGATAATATGAAAAGACCAAAGTCAGAAACAAATTGGATGTTTTGGCTTGACAGAAAATTAAAGGAAGAATTAAAAGAAGGTGTAATTTCAGAAGATGAAGTAGAAACCAGAAAATATGAAATATTATTATCAACAGAGTTTAAAGAAATATATGAGCAATGGAATCCTATAAAAGATGATAAACAAAAATTTGGAATTAAATATAATATTGAAGATATTTCGTTTGTGGAAAATGAAAATGGTGAGAAATTTGTAAAATCAATGAGTGCTAGAAGAAAACAGGATAATAACTTTATTGATGGGAATAAATTTAGTTATTATGAAACATATGAATTGACGAAGTATGATTGTACTGATAAATTAAAATTTCAAATTATCTTTAAAGGTTCACCAGTAATTATTGAGTTAGAAAAATTATATTAAGAAAAAAATCAGGAGATTGTTAAAATGAAAGGTGATGCTATGTGAAACTAAAAAAAACGGATACTCACTTGTATTGTAGCTATTTTTATGTACATTTTCTTTTATTTATGATAAAATTAAACACAATAAAAATCATAAATAAGGAGATATTATGAGAAAAATCATAAAAGTATTAAGTATTGTTATAATATTTATCTTTATATGTATATGTGTTTTAGGAGTAGTGTATGACAAAGAATGTTTTGGCGAATTGTATATAAAAATGACTGAAATTAATGATAATAAAGAGCTTATAGGATTATCAGAAGGCGAAGTTATTGAGTTACTTGGAGAACCGAGATACAGATATACTGATAACCGACCAAAATTGGAAAGTACGTATTATACATATGGTGCAGGTACAACATATAAGAAAACGTTTTTTGGTAATACATACGGTCGAAAATACTATGAACTTGAAATAATCTTTGATACAAATGGCATAGTAAGACAAACTTATATAGAAGAAAGTACATAAATAAAGTTTGGAACGAATTATTCAATAAAGACAAGCTGTAATAGGCTTGCCTGTTAATGTCAATATAAAAATGTAAATTTTTTTGAATATAAGAATGTAAGTTTT
>CAZUHD010000147.1:0-3852 GCA_964620415.1 uncultured Clostridium sp. | reverse complement strand
CTATGATGGGGCAAGATATGTTGTACTTGGAAAACTAGAAGAAATACCAAATTAGCAACTTTTAATTTAATAGTTTATATTTAAAATAAATATAAAAATATGTTATCTTGTTAGTAAATAAGGAAGTCTAACAAGAAGAAAGAGGTAAAAAGATGAAAACAAAAGCTAAAAAACTTATGCTACTAATATTAGTTGTCGCAGTTTTAGCAACAATGCTTCCAGTAGGAAAAATATTTGCAAAAGCAGATGGCACACCTGAATTTGCAATAGTCGCAAATATCATTATGAAAAGAGATGAAACTTCTACATTAGATGTGACAGTTGATGAGAAGTTAAGCTTTAAGAAATTTTCAACAAAATTGGACTATATGGATGATGCACTTCAAATTACAGATATTGAAAAAGGAGATGCTTTACCAGAATATGCTAATTTTTGTGTTTTCAAAGATGTTGACAATACTAAAATAACTGGATTTGAAATTACAAGCAGTAATGGTGAACCAATTAAGATTAATGCGGGGCTAATTGCAAAAATTAAAGTAAAAACTGATGATAATGCTCAATTAGGAAAATATAGAATCGCATGGAATGAAACGCACTTGTTAAATGACAATGATCAAGAAATGAATTTTATGACAGTACCAGGAAGTGTAATAATTGTTGAAGAAGGAACAAATCCTGACAAAGCCAGATTTAGTATGGTTTACAACCGAACAATGTTCCCAGGAGAAGAACAAACTATTTCAGTTAAAGCTGATGATAAAATGAAATTTCATTATATTATGACACAATTGTTATATGATAATAATATAGAAGTAGTAGAAGTAACAAATGGAAAGGATTTGCCAGAAAATATAGAAGTTATTTCTGTTTATGACCAAATCATGAGTAAAATTATTGGATTTAGTATTTTTAGTGAAAATGAAGAAATTGCAATAAATAAAAATGCTGAACTTGTAAATATAAAAATAAGAATAAACCCAACAGCTACAATAGGAAAGGCAAGGTTTGAAATTAATTGGGATCATATTCTTAACCAAGATTGGAATGAAGTAATATCAAATAATACAGTTGCAGATATTGAAATTGTGCCACAGGTTACAACACCATCAGTACCATCAATAGAAAAAGCATATATACAAATGAAAAGCACTAACCTTTTAGTAGGAGAAGAAGAAAAAGTACAAGTAATAGTAGAGCCAGAAGAAGCATCAAACCTAATAAATAAAATAGAATATACATCAAGTAATCCTGAAATTGCAACAGTAAATGAAGACGGCACAGTAAAAGCAATAGCACCAGGGAAAGCAACAATTAAAGCTTTAATAAATGATGAATTTACAAGTGCAGTTGAAGTGACAGTAACTGATCCTGATGTTCCAAATACAGGAGACATACCAATTACTTTATTTATTTGTATAATGGTAATTTCACTTGCTGGAATAATATTTCTAATAATTGTAGATAGAAAAAATATTAACAATTAAAATATTAAAAAAATAGAAAATATGAAATAAAAATAGTATTGCCTATATTAAGTTAAGTAATACTATTTTTATCTTTTATTTCATATTTACTTATTTAAAAATTCTAATCCTGGGTATGATGTATATAAAAAAGAAATTTGACAATCTATGTTATTTAGCTCTCCCCTATCAGGAAATGCTAAAATTAACCTATCTGCCTTAGGGAGTGATATGAGATAAGAAATTATTAGCTTCACATATTCTTTTAGTATTATGAACTAAAATGTTGCCTTTTTTACTTACCATATTACTTGCTAAAATATTTTTAAAATTATTATTTTTATCATCATATAATATTTGTAATTGTTCTATTCTTGCACATCCAAAATCTTGCAAAAAATTGATTACTTTTATTTTTTGATTATCTAACATAAAAATTCCTCGTAGTAGTATATAAAGATACAGAAGATATAAAAGCAATACCAAATTTAAAATGTTATGTGCTTGTTGCAATAAAAGATAAATTGTTTGTGGAAGAAGTAGAAAGGTAAATAGGCTAAAAAATAGTAAGTGTATACTTATTTAGATTTAGAGAAGATATAATAAACTAATAAATAAGATTATACAAAAAGTCGTTCCAAAAATGTGATAAAACTCACAAAAGTCGTTTGATTTTTGTGAATTTTAATGCTATAATAAATTATATTAATATGTATTGGGAGTGATTAGTATGTACAGAAACAAAATAGAAGAATTAAAAAAGTGGAAAACTTCTAAAACTAGGAAGCCATTACTTATTAGAGGAGCAAGACAAGTAGGGAAAACATGGCTAATGAAAGAATTTGGTAGAAAATATTATGATAAATGTGCCTATATCAATTTTGATGACAATTCAAGAATGAATAATTTATTTAATGAAGATTTTAATTTAGAGAAGATTATTCAGGGTTTAAAAATAGAATCAGGTGTTAATATTGAACCACAAAACACATTAATTATTTTCGATGAAATACAAGAAACTCCAAAAGCATTAAAGGCATTGAAATATTTTTGTGAAAATGCCCCAGAGTATCATATTATATCTGCTGGATCACTTTTAGGTGTGGCTATACACGAAGGAACATCTTTCCCAGTAGGAAAGGTTGAATTTTTAGATTTGATGCCTTTGAATTTTTACGAATTTTTAAATGCATTAAAAGAAGATGAATTAATGCAAATTTTAAAAAGTAATCAATTTGATATGATAAACGTATTTAGCTCAAAAATTAAGGAATATTTAAAATTGTATTATTTTATAGGCGGTATGCCTGAAGTAGTTGCCACTTACATTGAAAACAAAGATTTATTGGAAGTTCGAAAAGTACAAAAAAGATTGTTAGATGCTTATGAGCAAGATTTTTCAAAACATGCACCAAGTAATATTGTCCCAAGAATACGACAGTTATGGAACAATATACCTACTCAACTTGCAAAAGAAAACAAAAAATTTATTTATGGATTAATAAAAAAAGGTGCTAGAGCAAGAGAATATGAAATAGCTTTATCATGGCTTATCGATTGTGGGTTAGTTTATCAAGTAAACAGAGTAAATAACTGTAAAATTCCACTATCAGCATATCAAGATTTTAGTGCTTTTAAATTATATTTATTAGATGTTGGTTTACTTTGTGCGAAGTCTGGTATTGACGACAAAACAATTTTAGAAGATAATGAAATTTTTAATGAGTTTAAAGGTAGTTTAACAGAACAGTATGTTTTATGCCAGCTAAAACAATGTACAGATTTAAATATTTTCTATTGGACATCAGATTCTGGAAAATCAGAAATCGATTTTCTAACTCAAATAGGGAACGAGAACATTCCAATTGAAGTAAAAGCAGGTGAAAACTTACAAGCGAAAAGCTTAAAAACTTTTATTGAAAAATATAATACAAAAACTAATGTTAGAACATCAATGTCAAATTATAGAAAAGAGGAAAAACTTATTAATATACCATTATATAATATTGGAAATATAGAAGAGATAGTTAAAATATAGAAGAGTTTCCAAGACCCTATTGACAAAACAAGTATATGAAATATCAAAATGATATTATGAATAAGAGGAATAAATGAATTAAATTAATAAACCTTGAAAAATTAAAGCCTATTTTAATGCTAATAAAAACATGGGATTTATTACAGTTTATAGAGAATAACTATTGATATAAAGCTTTAATTAAAATTTGTTACAATTCACAGCTCCTAATATAAGTTTAATAAAACAATGTTAATTTATCTGCATTCACATACTTCAAAATATCAGTAACGAGCTACTTTTGACTTTTTAAGTGATTTTTGTTATAATCATTTATAGAATTTTATTTAATTTAATTTTGGAGGTTTA
>CAZUHD010000146.1:0-3866 GCA_964620415.1 uncultured Clostridium sp. | reverse complement strand
AATTAAATAAAATTCTATAAATGATTATAACAAAAACCACTTTAAAAGTCAAAAGCAGCTTGTTACTAATATTTTGAAGTATGTGAATGCAGATAAATTAACATTGTTTTATTAAACTTATATTAGGAACTGTAAATTGTAACTTTAAATCAAATTATTGTACTCTTCATCGTTTACTTGCTCTAGCCACTCATTTGATGTATCTTCTCCAGGTACTTCAATAGCCAAATGTGAAAACCAACTATCTTTGCTTGCACCATGCCAATGCTTAACATTTGCAGGAATATTAACCACATCTCCTGGTAATAATTTTTGTGGTGGTTTTCCCCATTCTTGATACCATCCTTCTCCGCCTGTTACAAGTAAGATTTGTCCTCCACCTTCTTTTGCCTTATGAATATGCCAATTATTCCTACACTTCGGTTCAAAAGTAACATTTCCAATTGGAACACCTTTTGTTGAAAGCATATTTAAATAACTTTTGCCAATAAAATATTTTCCTGCTGGATTTTCTCCTCCCCTTAAAAAAATAGCCCCATTTTTTAAATTTTCATTTTTCATTCTTAACCTCCTAATAATCACCATATAGCTTATAATTTTCTAATTTGTATCTTAATCCAGTATTTCTTTTTTTACTGTCTACATTTTGTATCATAAAATCTATGTTTCTTGAATCCCCTATTATAATCAAAAGCTCTTTTGCTCTAGTAATACCTGTATATAATAAATTTCTTGTAAGAAGCATTGGAACTGTTTTGGGTACACACATAATAACCACATCAAATTCACTTCCGCTGTGCCTTGTGGATTGTAATTGCATAGCTATGTTCAATCTGCTCTAAATTAGAAAACTCATATAAAGCTACTTTTTCATCATCAAATTTTATCTTAACACATTTTTCTTTTTCATCTATATCTATTATTGTTCCAAATTCTCCATTAAATACACCTGTTCCTGTTTCATTTGTTAGATATTTTTCCCAAGATATATCATAATTATTTTTTGTTTGCATTATTCTGTCGCCAACTCTATATACTACTCCTTGAGAACTTTTTTCTTTTTTACCATCATCTTGAGGGTTTAAAACTTCTTGAAGAGATTTGTTTAATTCTTTTGTTCCAATCATTCCCTTTTTTGTTGGTGTTAGAATTTGTATATTGCTAAAAAAGTTATAATTACCAAACTTTTCTAATCTTCCTGTACAAAGTGATATTACCTGTTTTAAAATTTCATCTTGATTAGATTCATTTATAAAAAAGAAATCTTGTTTTGAGTTTTCTTCTGCTTCATTTTTAGGAATAAAACATTTTCCATTATTTACTCTATGTGCATTTACAATAATTTTACTTTTAGCAGCTTGTCTAAAAATTTTGTTTAGATGTATTGTCGTAATTCTATTTGATTCTATTATATCTTTAAGTACACTACCAGGACCTACAGATGGTAATTGATCGCTATCTCCAACCAAAATTAGTTTTGTTCCTTTATATATTGACTCCAACAAATAATTCATTAAAAACATATCAACCATAGACATTTCATCTACTATTATAACATCTGCATCAATAGGTGTGCCTTTATAATCTTTGTCTTTTTTGAATAATGTTTCTTCTTCAATTTTTCCAATTTCTAAAAGTCTATGTAAGGTGCTTGCTTCTTTACCAGTCATTTCGGTCATCCTTTTCGCAGCTCTTCCTGTAGGTGCTGCTAAAACAACTTTATTATTTTTCATTCTATATATTTGTATGATTGATTTTATTATAGTTGTTTTTCCAGTTCCAGGTCCTCCTGTTATGACTGTTACATTATGTTCATTTATTGCTTTTATTGCTTCTTTTTGTTTTTCGGATAATTCTATTTTATTAAAGTCTTCTGTCTTTTTTATTTGTTTATTTATATCTTTTACCTTTTTTATATTTTCTTCACAATCTAAACTTAAAATTTTATTGCAAATTGAGATTTCAATATTATAAAAATTTTCTAAATATACCCATTTAACATCTTTTTCTCGTTCTTCTATTACTATTTCGCCCTTTGCAATTAGATTAATTATACTTTGTTCTATATCATCTATAGATATATTTAACAAAGATGATACATAATTTTCTAAGTTAGTTAAAAGAACACATGTATGACCATTATATGTTGCCTGTATTAAGGCATATTTAATACCACTTGATATTCTTTTCACACTTCTACTGCTTATTCCTAGCTCTAAAGCTTTTATATCAATTTTTTTAAAATCAACACCTCTAACTAAATCAACTAAAATATATGGATTTTCTTCAATCTCATTAATCGCATTTGTACCTAATAAGTCAAATATCTTTTTTGCATTTTCTATTCCAATATTAAATTTTCCAAGAAAATCTACAAGTCGCCAAACCTCTATGCTTTCTATAAAGCTCTCTGAAATTCTTATTGCTTTTTCTTTTGTTATGCCTTTTATTTTACAAAGTTTTTCAGGTTCATTTTTTATAATATCAATTGTATCTTTACCAAATTTTTCCACTATTTTTTTAGCTGTTGCAGGTCCTACTCCTGGTATTGTTCCATTTGATAAATATCTTTCTAATCCATCTAAAGTTTCAGGGAAAAATTTTTCAAATGTATCTACCTTAATTTGCTCGCCATAGTCTTTATGAATTACTTTCTTTCCTATAACTTTTAGCCTATCTCCTTCTGTTATAAAAGGTAAATACCCAACTATTGTTACATCTTCTCCTGTTTCTTCTACCAACATTTCAGCTATTGTATAGCTATTTATATCATTTCTATAAATTATACCTATTATCTCTCCTACAAGTTCCAATTATTCTCTCCCCATTTTTTAGTATTTATTATTATATAGCATTATTTTTTATCAAAGTCAATAAATATATTTTTAATTTATAAGACGGTGTCCTATTACAGGACACCGTCTTCAGGGCAAATATTGACTTCTACCCTTAGAGAGTAGCAGCCTTTATATTTCCCTTCTTTGACACGCTCTTCGTCGAAGCTGCATACATGGAAGAACGGCACTTTGAACTCGTCAGAAAGTGCACGTTCAATACCATTGAACACGTCCAGGAAGGTTTTAATAACCAATTTTTTCTCATTGAAACCAGAGCTATATTCAAATTCAAACTCTGTTCCTTTTGTGTCCAAGAAGTTTAAGAAAAACTTCTCCTTGGAAGCAAATAAATTCACTTCCAAATGAGTAGGTTTTATCCATTCCCAGGCACTCCTTTCACCTAACGCAGCTTCAAGAGATACCATTATCCACGAATAGATACTTAGCACCTCTCTATCTACTGCTTTAGCAGGGTCAAGAGCCCGTAAGCCTCTCTCTACCGCAGCCTTTGACATCATATCGTTCATATTATCTCCTCCCAACAGTCGTTTTTCGAGAAGTTTCCTGCTTGCTATTCTTGTTATAGTTCGTATAGCTACGAATGATATTAATAGTATATCATATTTTTACACTATTTTCAACTATTGTGTGAATTTTTATTAGCTTACATATGCTCTACAAAAGAGAAAAGAAAGATGTATTATTATTTTAGCAATTAATCAATATGGAGAGATTGTAGTAAGTAAAAATGCTAAAAATAATGTAGTTCTTATGAGTATGGAAGAGCTCAAAAAAGCTGAAGATGTTTTTAAAGAATAGAAACTAAAATATGGAAATGGCAAATCAAGAAACGTTGTTTTGTCAAAATAGAGTTATTTTACATCTACTCATCAAGGTAAAGATGTGAGACTTTGTTCATTCTCATATAGGTGCTATCAAATGATAAAGAAAAATATAATGTTCAAAAATCTTAGCTAAAAAATAAGAAAAATCTTTGATTTTTCTTTCTTAAAGAGTTGCTAACGCAAC
>CAZUHD010000145.1:0-3957 GCA_964620415.1 uncultured Clostridium sp. | reverse complement strand
ATATTAGAGAAGTAATAGCTAAAAATGGTGGAACTATGCCAGAAGAATTACCTACACCTAAAAAAAGTTTAAAGCAATTAGAAAAAGAAAATAAGAATAGTTTGAAAAAAGCGAAAGAATAGAAAGTAAAAATATGTCTATAATGCTAGAGTAAAATTATTTGAAAAATGTAAAATTTTTCTTGAATATTAAAATATAAAATGGTAAAATAAAAAAGTCCAAGTAAATTTAGACTAATTAAAAGCATATATATAAAGATAGAAAAAATATAAAAAAATTTTTTTAAAAAAAGTATTTTTTCCTTGAATATTAAATTATGAAATGATAAAATATAAAAAAAGTTGGAGGTCTTTTTAAAATGGCAATTGTATTAACTGGAGGAGCAGGCTATATAGGAAGTCATACTGCTGTTGAATTATTAAATAAGGGAGAAGATATAATAATAGTTGACGATTTTTCAAATAGTGATGAAAAATCATTAGAAGCTATAAAAAAAATAACAGGAAAAGATTTTAAATTCTATGAAATTAATTACATGGGTAGAGAAAAGCTAGAAAAGGTTTTTGAAGAAAATGATGTGGATTCTGTTATACATTTTGCAGGATATAAGGCTGTAGGTGAGTCTGTAAAAGAACCTTTAAAGTATTATTATAATAATGTTGCAGGTACTGTTATTTTACTTCAAACTATGGCAAAATATGGAGTTAAAAAAATTGTATTTAGTTCTTCTGCAACAATATATGGCAAGCAAGCTTCTACTAGATATGTAGAAACCATGGAAAGAAAATCATCTCCAAGTGCGTATGGTAATACTAAAATAATGATTGAACAAATTTTGGAAGATTTATATAAATCAGATAATTCATGGAAAATTGCAATACTTAGATATTTTAATCCTGTTGGAGCACATTCAAGTGGTTTGCTTGGAGAAAATCCAAAAGGAATACCTAATAATTTAATGCCTTTTATCCAAAAAGTTGCAGTTCAAGAGTTAAAAGAACTTACTATATTTGGTAATGATTATAATACTCCTGATGGTACTTGTAGAAGAGATTATTTACATGTAGTTGATTTGGCAATTGGTCATTTAAAGGCATTAGAGAAATTAAATAATGTAGATAGAGGAGTATTTATATATAATTTGGGTACAGGAACCCCTGTAAGTGTTTTAGAGCTTGTAAACACATTTATGAAAGTAAATAATGTTGATGTTCCATATAAGATTGGGCAAAGACGTGAGGGAGACTTAGATGAATGTTATGCAGATCCAAGTAAAGCAGAAAGTGAACTAGGATGGAAAGCTTTAAAAACTGTTGAAGATATGTGTAGAGATTCTTGGAATTACATACAGAAAAATAATAAGGGAGAATAGTTTGTTGAAATTAAACATTTTGAGGACGATTTTAATTGCTTTGCTTATTGCTTTATTTGCTGTTATATTTAATTTTTCTAGTCAAGATGGAGAAAAATCTGGAAGCTTAAGTAGAGAAGTTACAATAGAAATTACAAAAAATATTAAGTCAATACAAAAATTAGAAAAAAGTAAAAAAGAAATTTTATTAGATAAAATAGAACACGTTGTAAGAAAAATGGCACATTTTACACTTTATACGCAAGTAGGAATACTGATGATGAGTTTGATGACAACTTATAATATAAGTCAAAAAAAGAGAATTGGTATAAGTTTGTCAGTTGGGGTACTTTATGCTATATCTGATGAGATACATCAATTTTTTGTACCTGATAGAGGTGCTATGATTCAAGATGTTCTTATTGATAGTTTAGGAGCTACTTTTGGTATATCAATAACTATACTTGTAATTAAAGGCTATAAAGCAATTAAAAAAAATTATGTAAATTAGTAAACTAAATTTGTCAAAATGTATTGAAAACAATGTCGAAAAATGATATAATAATTTATGGTTTATTTTTAAATGATTGGAGGGAGAGTGGTTAAATGGAAATTAAACCTATAGAATATAAATACATTTCAGATGATAACATAACAACACTAGTTCCGTATGGTGATAGTTTAATTTACAAAAGCAAAGTTCGATTAAAAATTGAAGCAGTTTTAAAAAGGACAATTGATATAATTGGTGCAATATTTGGCATTATAGCTTTAATTCCATTATCAATTATGATTTACATAGCAAATTTTATTACAGGAGATAGAGGTTCATTATTTTATGCACAACAGAGAATTGGCAAAAATGGAAAACTATTTAAAATGTATAAATTTCGCTCAATGATAGTAGGAGCAGAAGAGAAACTACAAAAGTACTTAGATGAAAATGAGGAAGCTAGAAAGGAATACAAAAAATATAAAAAATTACGAAATGATCCAAGGATAACTAAAATAGGAAATTTCATAAGAAAAACATCTTTAGATGAGTTTCCTCAATTTATAAATGTACTAAAAGGAGAAATGAGTTTAGTAGGACCTAGACCTTATTTACCAAGAGAAAAGGAAGATATGAATGGATATTACAAATACATAACTACATGCAAACCTGGGATTACAGGTTTTTGGCAAATAAATGGCAGAAGTGAAGTTACTTTTGATGACAGAATAGATATGGATATGAAGTATTATTACAACCATAGTTTGAAACAAGACATAAAAATATTATTTAAGACAGCAGAGAAATTAGTAAAAAAAGAAGGGGCTGCTTAAAAAATAAGGAGAAATAAAAATGACTCAAAAGAAATTAAATGGTACGGTAATTGTTACATATAGATGTAACGCAAGATGTACTATGTGTAATAGATATAAAGCACCGTCAAGACCAGAAGAAGAATTAAGCATAGATACGATAAAGAAATTACCTAAAATGTATTTTACAAATATAACTGGGGGAGAACCTTTTATTAGAGAAGATTTACCAGATATTGTAAGAGAATTATATAAAAAATCAGATAGAATAGTAATTTCAACAAATGGATTTTTTACAGATAGAATAATAAAACTATGTGAAGAATTTCCTAATGTAGGAATTAGAATATCAATAGAAGGACTAGAAGAAACAAACAATAAGATTAGGGGGCTAGAAGATGGATTTAACAAAGGATATTCTACTTTAAAAAAATTAGTAGAAATGAAGCATCCTGATGTTGGATTTGGAATGACAGTACAAGATGCAAATGCAAAAGATTTGGTAGCACTTTATAATTTATCAAATGAATTGAATATGGAATTTGCAACAGCTTCATTACATAATAGTTTTTATTTCGTTGAAGCTAAAAATATTATAAAAGATAGATTAATGGTAGGAAAAGAATTTGAAAATTTAATAAATGAACTTTTAAAATCTAATTCCCCAAAGAAATGGTTTAGAGCATATTTCAATCATGGACTGATAAATTATATATTTGGACAAAAAAGATTGCTTCCATGTGATATGGCATTTGATACATTTTTCATAGATCCTTATGGAGATGTAATGCCTTGTAATGGTACAAAAGATAAAGAAGTAATGGGAAATCTAAATGATGAAACTTGGGAGGAACTATGGAATTCAAAACAAGCAGAAGAAGTAAGAGATAAGGTAAGACATTGCGATAGGCAGTGTTGGATGATAGGTTCAGTATCACCTGCAATGCATAAATATATTTGGAAACCTGCGTGGTGGGTAATTAAGCATAAATTTTTAAGATTCTTTAAAAAACAAAAATACTCTATGTACGAGCTTAAAATTGTTAGAGATTTTAGAGATGGAAAAGTAAGCAAAGAAGAATTAGATAAATGTTCAACCTGTGATCTAAATGCAAAAGCAAATAATGGATTATCTGATATTTCAATGGAACAGCTAAAAGATAAAACAGGTGAAGAAATAGTTGATAGTGATATAGCAAGTCAAATGAAAAATGAAAGGAAAGTAAAATGAAAAACAATATAAATCTGGAAACACTTGATACTGTACACACACACACACACACACACACACACACACACAC
>CAZUHD010000144.1:0-3957 GCA_964620415.1 uncultured Clostridium sp. | reverse complement strand
AAACATTACTAATACCATTATTGCTAAAATAATTACTGTTAAAATTTTTTTTGTTTTTACTTTCATTTTTAAACTCTCCTTCCTTTTTAAGATTTTTTCTCCTGTAATTTAAATATTTGTTTATTTATTTTAATTATATCATTACTATTTTTCTTTTTTTATTATATAAGCCATTATAATTACAACTACTAATATAATAGCTATAGTAACAAATATCTTTATTAAATTATTTTTCTCTTCTGGTTCTGGCTCTTCCGATGTAATTTGTGGGCTAATTTCAATATCTACTACATTATTATCAGCTATTGTTTCTTTCCAATCTCCATTAAGAATATGATTCCAAGCAATTATAAATTCTCCTTTTTCTGGTGTAGCATTTTCAGGTATTTTCATTTGTATATTTACAAGTTCACAATTTGGGTCTATTTGTATTACATTATCGCTTTGAATACTAAATCCAATGATATTTCTCACTATATCGTCATATAAAAGTACAACTTCAGTATCTTCTGGCAAATCCTTTCCCCTTGTTACATCTAATATACTCATATTTTCATCATATAAAAATTCAGCTTGAATATAAGAAAATCCCATTTCATCATCAGTTTTAACCGAAATCGTTTGTTCTTCTCCAGGGAACATTTTTGGTGTCCAAATTATTGAAAATTCCTTTTTATCGACTGTTTCTCCCGATTCTGTAATTATTACGCTTCCTGGTAATTCACTAATACTCATATTTTGACTTTTATCATCAAGTAATAGTGTCCTTTTCCAGGTAATTAGGTATTTTCCAGGTTCTGCATTATCATCTGCTTTTACATTAATTTTTACTAAATCTCCTGCATCAACAGATATTACCTTATTACTATCAATTGCAAAACCTGTTATCTTATTGTTTTCTTTTATAACTGATAATTCTGCATCATTTGGTAAAATTTCTCCCTCACTAATTTCTGTAATCTCAATCCCATCACCATAGTCTAATTCTGCTTCAAATCTTGTGAAATTTAATTTTTCATTAACTGTTACATCTAATTCAGAATTTTCTCCCCTCTTCATAATTATATTTTGAACTATTGTAAATCTTGGTTTATTGTCTGTTACAGCTAACGCCTTGGTTATTGGAAACATTACTAATACCATTATTGCTAAAATAATTACTGCTAAAATTTTTCTCGTTTTTACTTTCATTTTTAAACTCCTTCCTTCTTATTTTTTTGTATAAGATTTTTACTTTTGTAGTTAGATATTTGTTTATTTATTCAAATTATATCATTACTATTTTTTATGTGCAACATTTTTTACAAATTTGTTTTCCATGTTACATAGTTATAGAGGAGCATATTACACAATATTCAAACATTTATCTTTCAAAATACAAGATTAATGATAGGATTTTTATATATCTTAACTGACAGAGGAACAGAAATTTAGAAATATCAACTATTTGAAGTAAATACAGAAACTGGACAACTACGAACTAATATATTTTACTGTGAGCCACAGTCTCCAAATCAAAAGCCTCATGTAGAAAATAATTATAACTATGAGGGTAAATCTCTAAATGGAAAAACACCCTATGAAATATTTGAGTTTTTGTATAATAATGAAATACTAAAGAAACTTAATATGTAAAAAATAAACAAAGATATGGTTACATTACAACCATACCTTTTAAAAAAAGTTGACGTTCCTCTTACATTTGGAATTTACTTCTTCTTTTGGAATTTGCTTTTATACTTCACCATTTTAATCTTTTTTATCTTATGCTTCTTTCAAACTGTTCTCGTTTAGTAAAAAGTCATATATACTCATATATATTATTCCATCATCATCTTGCCATTTTATAAAATGATCATATACGATGACTATTTTTTTGAAATTATCTCCAACATTTAAAAGAGATTGTAATTCCTTGTCTTTTTTTTCTTTATCTTCTATACTGTATGCTGATTGTATATAATACTTGTCACTCCCTTTATTTACAACAAAATCTATTTCTAATTGTTTATAACCCTTTTTACTTTCGTTCGAACTTTCTCTTTTTTCAACTATTCCAATATCTACATTAAATCCTCTTCTTCTAAGTTCAGTATATATTATATTTTCCATTATATGTGGTTTTTCTAATTGTCTAAAATTTATTAAACTATTTCTAATTCCTATATCGACGAAATAGTATTTTGATGGTGTTTCAATATACTTTTTTCCTTTTACATCATATCTTTTTGACTTTTCTATCAGAAATGCTTCTTCTAAATATTTTAAATATAAAGCTATTGTTTTATTGGTTATATTTTTGTTCCCTTTACTTACAAATGTATTGTACAATTTTGTAGGATTAGTAAGTGAACCTATACTTGATGAAATAATTTCAATTAATGTTTTTAGTTCTTCATCATTCCTAATTCCATTTTTCTCAATCACATCATTTATATATACATTATCTTTTTGAAAATTCAAATAATCAATTTTATCTTCTTGTGACTTAAAAGAAGTAATCAAAGGTAATCCTCCATAATTTATATATTCATCTAATCCTTTTTCCTCTCCATCTTTATATACTGACATGAATTCTGAAAAACTTAATGGATATACTTTTATTTCATCTCCACGACCCCTAAACTCAGTTATTATATCAGATGATAAAAATTTTGAATTGCTTCCAGTTACATATACATCTAAATTAGGTTTCCTTAAAAAACTATTCAAAACACTTTCGAAATCCTTTACTTTTTGGATTTCATCTATAATAATATAATATATTTTATCATCTTTTATATTATCCATAACATACTCATAGAGTTTTTTTGGTTCTGTATAATCTATATTTTCTATAGAATCTAAATCTAATTTAATTATATGACTTTCTTCCACTCCGCTATTTAATAAATAATTTTTAAAAATTGGATCTAACAGATATGATTTTCCACATCTTCGAATTCCTGTTATTATTTTTATTAATTTGTTTTCTTTTTTTGAAATTAACTTATTTAAATAATAATTTCTTTCAATCTCCATAATTCATCTCCTAAATTAACTATTATATACATTATATACAAAAAAAATTTTTTTATCAATACTCTATTCCAAAAAAAGTGGAAATTGACACTTTTTTTGGAATAGAGTATTGATTATTATTCTTGTCATTTATTTATTTTTTATTTTTTTTTGCCATTTTTAAAGCCTCCTTATGACATTTTTATTTTATCATAAGAAGGTTTATTTTTTCACTTTACATAAATTATATATACTTTCATTCTTCATTTGGACGATTTTTTTCAAATGTTACATTTTCTTTTTAGCTAGCCTTATTGGACACTTGTTCTATTATTTATCACTATTCAAATATTTTCTCCCCTAGAATCAACAATTCTTCCGCAACATTTTAAGACTCACTTAATATCACTCCTTCTTTTTGTACATTCATATAAAAAGGTAATGTTTCTAACCAATAGTTAAATCTATCTATATTCTTTAATAAAGGAGATACGTTAATTTCAAAGTTATTATTACATTCAACATCATAAGTCAAATGAGCAATTTCACTCCTGTATTTTACTATTTCATCATCAGAAAGATCTGTTAAAATCATTATATCTATATCAGAATTTTTATTAAAATCTCCTCTTGCATATGATCCATATAGTATAATTTTTTTACTCTTTTATTTAAAATTTTATTTACTCCAATTATAAACTCCTCAATAATTTTATTTACATTTTCTGGTATGTTACTCATTAAGTTCACTTCCTTCAAATATTAGATATATTTATTATAACACATATTTTTTATTTTGTAACACCTTTTTATAAATTTTTATATACTTTCTTCTTCCTCAGTTACAATTCACAGCCTCCAAATACTTCAAAATATCAGTAATGAGCTACTTTTGACTTTTAAAGTGATTTTTGTTATAATCATTTATAGAATTTTATTTAATTTGGGAGGTTTAGG
>CAZUHD010000143.1:0-4043 GCA_964620415.1 uncultured Clostridium sp. | reverse complement strand
CTAGTTTAGAAGTTATGAATGAAAAAGGACTAACAACAGTTAATAATTAAAATATAGTTATTTTATGATAAACTAGATACAGTAAGATTAGCAATTAAATTTACCTTGATGTGTTCTGATTGGTTGTAAATAAGTATACCATTCGATCCAAATAAAAAACTCTAGAAAGTTTAGTATAAAAACAATCTAGAGTTTAAATTTTTATAAAAAGTGCATAATAGAGTTTTTTTAATATTAAATTTTTGCCTAAAAAAATAATTGACACTATTAAGTATCTATGATATAAAAAAGTGGTAAAGTTTTATGCTTTATTTTTTATAAACTAAATTATAGAAGATAGATATAAAAAAAGCTATATTGTTTGGTTCTTATGCTATAATGGGTGCAATAAAAGAAGGCTTTAATAAAGAGGTTGATGTTATAGAAAAATCAGAAATCGATGCAAATTCAACAATTGAAAAGAAAATAGAAAAGACAGGGGTTATAGTTTATGAAAGATAAAAAAATATAAATGCATGCGTGTTTGATTTAAGTCAAATAGGAGAATTGGCAGGAAAAATTAGCAATGAATTAATAAAAGAAAATCCAGAAGTAGAATAACAAGGTTTGAAATCTTTAAGAAATAGAATAGTACATGATTATGAAGGAATTAATTTAATTATGATATGGGGATTCCTTAGTGAAGAGATAGATGAATTATAAGTGATTTATAGAAAATTAAAAATATCTCTTACTAAATATAAAAAATTATGTTAAATTAAAGTAATAAAATCAAACTATAAAATACGATTATAAATATAGGCTCGTATTTTTCGCATACGGAAGTGTCAAACGAGCCAGTAAAAAATTGAGACAAGTAGCTTATATGCAAGGATTCAAGCTTTTTACTTTTTGCAATTCTAATAATTGTTGCTAAATTGTAAATAACTGCTTAACTTTGATTTAAATATCAGTATTTTATTATTTATAATGTATAAAAATACAAAATAGGCAAATCAATAAATTAATAGACAAAAGTGGTTTATTGGTATATACTATATAAGTAAGGAGTGAGAATATTATGGTTTATACACTTTGTAAATATGCAGATGAAACATTAGTTACGTTTTCAGATATTCGTAAAAAAGATAATGGAGAAGAATACATTAGAGTTTCTTTTGAACGACCTACTGAGTATGGATTTGATACAGTTGTTTTTGAACTTCCCAGTTACAATATTATAGAAAGAGATGGAAAATACTCGGAAAAAGAAATAGAATTATTTAAAACAGTAGTAGAACGAGGAGCTCCATATTTTTATGAATGGGCTCGTGAAGGGGGAATCAAAATTGCCTAATCTTTTCGAACAATATGGTTACAAAATATATTTTTGGTCTAATGAAAATAATGAGCCCATTCATGTTCATATATCGAAGGGAAGTCCACATGAAAATTCAACTAAGGTGTGGCTTACAAAAAGCGGAGGATGTATTTTAGCTAATAATAGTAAAATTCCAAAAACAGATTTAAATAATATTATGAAAACAATAAATTCCAACTTTTTATATATTGTTGCCAAATGGAAAGAAGTATTTGGAACAGAAACTATTAAATTTTATTGCTAATGCTAGTAACTCATAACTAATGTTAATCTTATATAATTTGTTTTAATTTTTTATACATAAATAAGTACTGTACAAAATAATAAAACATATACAACCTAAAAAAATCAAAGTAAACAACTTGTATACAAGGATGCAAGCTATTTTATTGTCTTTAGCTAAAAAATATATTAACTTATGTCATTATAATTATAGCAAAGGAGCTGATTTTATTAATATTTTAAATTTTGTTTTAAATAATAAAGAATATTCAGAAAATTTAACAACAAGAAGTACCTATCATTCAAATGCTATTGAACGGAAGCACACTTACTTATGCTGAAACTTATGCTATTCTATACAATGATAATAGTTTTAAAATTAAAGATAAAAAACCACAAGAAATATATGAAGCCATAAACCATAAAGTAGCTTTAGAATTAATATTTGATAATTTACAAAATAATAAAGAATTTGATGAGAGGTTTATAAAAGCATTAAACCAAGCTATAAATAAGAACATTAAAGAAACAGAAGGATACAGAAAAGTACAAGTATTTATTAGAGGTAGTGAGCATATCCCTCCAGAGCCTGAAAGAATACCAAATTTAATGAATTATTTTGTATACAATTATAATCACGATGAGCAAGATATATTTATAAAGATTGCTAAATATCATATTGAATTTGAATCAATACACCCTTTCGAAGACGGAAATGGAAGGACAGGAAGACTTTTATTAAATTATGAATTATTAAAAAATAATTTACCACCTGTTATTATAGAAAAAGACAATAGAGTAAAATATTTTGAATATTTAAGAAACAATGATATTATAGGCTTAGCAGAATGGTTTAAAGAATTGTCAACAAATGAGAAAGACAAAATGAAAAAGTTTGGATATAAAGATTAAAATTTATAAAATACATATTCTTTTAGTCAAATTGTAAACATGCAAGAATGAAGCATTAGTTACGTTGAGAGTATATTAGAAGTCAAAAAAGAGAAGTCTTGGGGAATATGACCTCTCTTTTATTATTTTTGCTATTATTAATATACTTACTTATTCTAAAATTAACCTAAATATAACAGCTAGACTTAATCTTTTCACTTTACAAATTAAAATATTTAATTACAAATTTAGTCCCTGTTTTATCTGACTTTACACTTATTAATCCATTATCATTTTCTATAATTGTTTTAGATAAAGCAAGTCCTATTCCCACACTATCTGGAGCAGAATTTTCTCCTTTATAAAATCTTTCAAAAATGTGCTTTATATCTTTTTTAGAAATCCCCTCTCCATAATCTCTTATTTCAATAAGGGAATAAATGTTATTTTGCTCGTATAAAATATCTATTTGACTATTTAAAGGAGAATGTTCTACACAATTTTTAATGATATTAATTATTGCTTCTACTTGCCACATAAAATCACAAGTTATTTTTGCATTATCATCTCCTTTAATATTTAACTTAATATTTTTTAAATCACATAAAGTAGATACATTTTTACTAGATTCATCTATAATATCTTTTAATAATTTTTCTGTCTTTATAAATTTAATTGTATTAGCATCAAATTTTGATAATTTTAATATTGATTGTACTAAAAAATTAATATTTGTTACATTTCTTTTTATATCTCTAATAAAGTCTTCTCTTATATCTTTATCCATATCAGGATCATCATTCAAGTTATCTAACATAACCAAAATACTTGTTAAAGGAGTTTTTAATTGATGAGATATATCTTCTAGCGATTTTTTTAAATTTATTTTATCTTTATCAGCATTATCTGCTATTTCTTTAAGCATTACTGTAGTTTTATATATCTCATTTTTTAATATAGAAAGTTCATCTTCAGAATTAGAATCTATTTTTAAACTGTAATTTTTCTTATTTAATTCTTTAATATATTCTGTAATATCATTAATATCCTTTTCCCTTTTTTTAAGATACATAATAAATAGCAAAATTAAGATAAAAATACCTAAAGCAAGTATTGCCGTATTCAGAATTAAAAATTGATGATATTTTTTATCATTTTCTATTACTATTGATTTATTATTTATACCCATTCCATATTTATTTAAAGTTTTAGATTCGCCACTTCCTTCACTATTTAAAATTTCAATAATTTCTTTTTCAGTCAAATTAGGATATTTTTCTTGTAAAGTATCAACAATATTACTAATTTTATTATTAAAGTTTTTTGAATATTCCTGATATTCATATATATTTATTACTAGGAACAGAAGTAATAAACAAATGGAAACAAATAAAACTTTAAGTAAGTATTTTTTTAATTCAATTTTATTCTTCATCTATTCTATACCCCATACCTTTTACCGTTTCTATAATATCTGTTCCTATCTTTTCTCTTATTCTTTTAAAATATACTGTAATAGTATGATCATCAACATAATTGCCTGTCCATTCCCAAATTTTATCAAGTATAA
>CAZUHD010000142.1:0-4115 GCA_964620415.1 uncultured Clostridium sp. | reverse complement strand
TTTTCGATGTTTTTCTTGTTGACAATTATTTATTTTACATTTATAATGAAAATATGATAAGGAGGAATACTTATGAGAATAGGAAATATACAAAATACAGAAAATAATAAAAATTCTTCATATAAAATATTAGCAGTTGATGATGAAATAGGAATAATAGATTCTTTATCAATATTTCTAAAAAGATCTGGTTACTCATTTACAGGAGTAACTGATCCCTTAGTTGCTATAGAAAAAATCAAAAATGAACATTTTGACTTATTGCTTTTAGATTTTATTATGACTCCTTTTCATGGAGATCAAGTAGTTGAGGAAATTCGTAAATTTAATAAAGAAATATACATATTACTTCTTACAGGTCATAAGGATCTAGCTCCTCCACTTGAAACAATTAAAAGATTGGATATACAAGGTTATTGTGAAAAAAGCGATAAATTCGATCAATTACTTTTATTAATTGAATCTGGAATAAAATCTGTAGAACAAATGCGTCAAATCAAATTAATAAATGAGCAGCTTTCTAAAACATACTCAAAATTAGAAAAAGCATATATGGAAAGCATTGAAACTGTAAGATATACTGTTGAAGCAAAAGATGCTTATACAAAAGGTCATTCTGATAGAGTTGCTGAATACTCTTCTTTAATTGGGCGAAAATTAGGTTTATGTGAAGAAGATATTAGACGTTTACATTTAGGCGGTTTATTCCATGATGTAGGAAAAATTGGTGTACCAGATAGTATTTTATCAAAAGAAACTGAATTATCTGATGATGAATATTCTGAAATAAAAAACCATCCTACAATTGGAGCTCATATATTATCTACAGCTTCTATCTTTCAAGATATTATACCAATTGTTAAATATCACCATGAAAAATATGATGGTAATGGTTATCCTGAAAGATTAAAAGGAGAGCAAATTCCTTATCTTGCAAGAATTACTGCTATTGCAGATGCCTTTGATGCAATGTCTTCAAAAAGAGTCTACAGAAACTCCCTTCCTTTAAGTAAAATAATAGAAGAATTTGAAGAAGGTAAAGGAACTCAATTTGATCCTCAGCTTGCTGATTTATTTATTGATATATTAAAAAATGACTATAATTCTATTAAAGAAATTCAAGAAAAATATAAATAAAAATTTAGGAGGTTTCATTTTATATATTGAAACCTCCCCTCTTTTAAGCTTTTATATCCTCATACTTAATCCAACTTTATGTCTTTCACTATCTATTTTTATTACTTTTACTTTAACAATATCTCCAACAGATACAACATCAGATGGATTTTTTATATATTTATCACTCATTTCTGATATATGAACTAATCCATCATATTTTACTCCAATATCTACAAAAGCTCCAAAATCAATAACATTTCTTACTGTACCTTGAAGTATCATGCCTTCTTTTAAATCCTCGAATTTTAGTACATCTTGTCTTAATATAGGTTTTGGCATCTCATCTCTTGGATCTCTTCCTGGTTTTGAAATTTCTTCGATAATATCTTGTAAAGTCATTTCTCCTACATTTAATTTCTTTGCAGTTTCTGCAATATCTACTTTTTTTAGTTTTTCTCTTAAATTTAAAACTTTTTCCTTATCTCTTAAATCTTCTAACTTAAAACCTGCATCTTCAATTAATTTTTCCGCCACATCATAGCTTTCTGGATGGACAGCAGTAATTTCTAAGGGATTTGTACCATCTGTAATTCTTAAAAAACCAGCACATTGTTCAAATGCGACTTTTCCAAGTTTAGGCACTTTTAGTAATTCTTTTCTCGATTTTAGTTTTCCATTTTCATCTCTATATTTAACTATATTCTTAGCAATTGTAGTATTAATTCCAGCTACATAGCTTAAAAGTGATGGCGTTGCAGTATTTACATCTACGCCTACTTTATTTACAGCATCTTCTACAACTCCAGTTAAACTCTCAGCTAGCTTTTTTTGATTAACATCATGTTGATATTGACCAACACCAATTGCTTTTGGATCAATTTTAACTAATTCAGCAAGAGGGTCTTGAAGCCTCCTAGCTATAGAAATAGCTCCTCTTATAGAAACATTTATATCAGGATATTCCTCAGTTGCAAGTTTTGAAGCTGAATAAACTGATGCACCAGCTTCGCTCACAATAGCATAGTTTACATCCTTGTCAGTTTCTTTTATCATATCTGCAACAAAAGAAGCTGATTCACGAGAAGCAGTACCATTACCAATAGCAATCATATCTATATCATCTTTTTTAATAAGTTTTAGAAGTTCAGTTTTAGCACCTTGAACATCGTTTTGAGGTTCAGTTGGATATACAGTTGTAAAGTCTAATAATTTTCCAGTTTCATCAATAACAGCTATTTTACAACCAGTCCTATATGCAGGGTCAAATCCCATAACAGTTTTGCCTTTAATAGGAGCACCAAGTAATAGTTGTTTAGAATTTTCTCCAAATACTTTTATTGCCTTTTCTTCTGCCTTTTCTGTTAAATCTGAACGTATTTCCCTATCTATAGATGGTTCAATTAATCTATTAAAACTGTCTAAAATAGTATTTTTTAACATTTCAGTAAATTGTGTATTACCTTTTATAATGGCTTTTTCAATAGTATAAAGAATTTTCTCTTCTTTTTTATCAATTTTAACCTTTAAAAATCCTTCTTTTTCTCCCCTGTTTATTGCTAAAATTCTATGACTAGGAATTTTTGCTGCAAGTTCGCTATAATCATAATACATCTCATAATTTGATTTTTCTTCTGGATTTACAGCTTTTGTTGTAAGAAGACCTTCTCTGTAACAAATTTTCTTAATCTTTTTTCTAAAATCACTATTATCTGAAATATCTTCTGCAATAATATCTAAAGCTCCTTGAATCGCTTCTTCTGCTGTATTTACTACTTTATCTTTATTCTTCTTATCTTCTTCTGAAAGGCTATTTATATTAATATAACTTTTAGCTATCTCATATATATCTTTTGTTTCAGTTTGCTCCATTATTATTTTTGCAAGAGGTTCTAAGCCTTTAGCTTTAGCAACCGTTGCCCTTGTTTTTTTCTTTTGTTTATATGGTCTATAAATATCTTCTACTTCTGCTAATGTTTTAGAAATATCGATTGCTTGTACAATTTCATCTGTTAGCTTTCCTTGTTCTTCTATAGATTTTACAACTTCCGCTTTTCTCTGCTCTAAGTTTCTCAAATATGTTAATCTTTCATCAAAACTCCTTAATAATTCATCACTTAACCCTCCTGTTGCTTCTTTTCTATAACGAGCAATAAAAGGTATTGTATTTCCCTCATCTATTAATTTTATAGTATTTTCTACTTGCCATTCTTTGATTCCTAGTTCTTCTGAAATTATTTTAATTAATTTATCCATTACCATTTCTCCTATTTTTTTTACTTTATTCTACTCCTAGATATTCATTATAAGTAACTTCTCTATCTACTATCTTTCCATCTTTTTTAATATCAATTATACGATTAGCAACAGTTTGAGTAAGCTCGTGGTCATGTGAAGTAAATAAAATATTTCCTGTAAATTTTTTCATACCCTCATTTAAAGAAGTTATACTTTCCATGTCTAAGTGATTTGTAGGTTCATCAAATATTAAGAAATTAGCACCTGATAGCATCATTTTTGAAAGTACACATCTTACTTTTTCTCCTCCTGAAATTACTTTTGCTTTTTTTAGTGATTCTTCTCCAGAAAAAAGCATTCTTCCTAAAAAGCTTCTTACATAAGTTTCATCAGGGTCTTTTGAATATTTCCTTAACCACTCTGTTAGGTTTTAATCTGTTTCAAATAAATAATTATTATATTTAGTGAAATATGAGTGTGTAATTGTTTGTCCCCAGATTATTTCTCCTTCATCTGGCTCAAGTTCCCCTTCTATTATTTGGAATAATATTGTTTTAACAAGTTCGTTGTCTGCTAAAAATGCTATTTTATCATTTGCTTTTACAGTAAAAGATATATTATCTAAAACTTTTTCTCCATTTATAGTTTTGCTTAAATTTTTTACTTGTAAAATTTCTTTTCCTGGTTCTCTATCTGGTTTAAAATCAACATAAGGATATTTTCTATTTGAAGGCTTTATTTCTTCTAACTGAATCTTTTCA
>CAZUHD010000141.1:0-4198 GCA_964620415.1 uncultured Clostridium sp. | reverse complement strand
GTCAAATATATTACAGAATTGTTACAAAAATTTCAAGATTTATTAAATTGCCGTGCTTAAATTATTCTTCCTATTGTCATATTCCCTTATTTGATGTATAATATGGTCAAATAAAGGAGGTTGTTATGAAAGAAGAATATATCAATATATGCAAATTAGACAAATTAAAATATAATAAAATAAATTCCAATATAATAACCGATGAAGTAATTATCACATACAAACAAATTGAGCATATAAATGAACAAAGAAATGGTGTATACAATAAATACAAAGATAAATTAAGAGAAATAATAATAGATCCAGATTATATAATAGAAGATACCAAACACAAAGATACAGGGCTAGTAATAAAACGATATGATAAAAACGTGGTTGTAGTACTAAAAGTAAATACGAACACAGATGATAAAAAAAATTCAATAATTACAATATGGGAAATAAAAGACAAAAGACTGCAAAGATATTTATTAACACATAAAATTATTTACAAAAAAGAATAAACATGGTATAATAAACATATAATAAAGGTACAACAAATAAATTTATTCAAGGTGGACAATGGCATCCACGCACCCTATGGGTTAAAAGAGATGAAAGAACCGCCAGACTTTCTGGATAAATTTATTAGAATATACTTTATAAAAAGACATCTACCTTTTGTGTAGGTGTCTTTATTTTTTTATTTTTATTCGTTATTACTGTTAAAACTCAGAAAGAAGGATTACAATGTTATTTGACTTTTCCAGAGTTTGATATCAAAATTGCATTTTTTCTTCTATATCATTACAGTACCAGATGTTACAGCTGTCAATGCTTTTACTTTTTTTTATTGCGTTTTTTGTGTTTTGTTATAGATTGTTTTCAATTACTTTACATTCTAAAATAATTATTTACTAATGCTTTTTCATATTTTTCCTGTCAAACTCAGGTAATATTAATGAATTTAATTAATATTTTATAGTTCATATTCATATATAAATATCCCCATTTTGTGGTTATTTTTTATATTATTTTATAAAAAATATTAATTTATGTTAATGCTTTTGCTTAGTTAATTACACAATTTATTTTTATTTGCATATACTACCTTTAATAGGAGGTTAATTATGTGTGGAATTGTTGGTTTTGTAAATTACAAAAAAGAATTACCAAATAAAAAAGATGTAATAAATAATATGACTCAAACATTATCTAATCGTGGTCCAGATGAAGAAGGTCTTTACTTAAATCAAAATGTTGCTTTAGGTCATAAAAGACTTATAGTTATTGATCCTGAAGGTGGAAAGCAACCAATGATAGAAAAATATTCCTTAGGTGAATATGTATTAGTTTACAATGGTCAAATATATAATACAAAAGAATTAAAAACAGTTTTAGAAGAGAATGGTTTTACATTTTTTAGTCATAGTGATACAGAAATTCTGTTAAAAAGCTACATACATTATGGAAAAGATGTTGTACATTATTTAAATGGAATCTTTGCTTTTGCAATCTGGAATACTAAAACAAAAGAACTATTTATGGCAAGAGATCATTTTGGAATAAAGCCTTTATTTTATACTGAATTTGACGATGGTCTTATTTTTGCTTCTGAATTAAAGGCAATATTTGAATACCCAAATATTCAAAAGATCGTAGATAAACAAGGAATATGTGAATTATTTGGTCTAGGTCCTTGTCACACACCAGGGGTTACAGTATATAAAAATATATATGAAATAAAACCTGCCCATTTTGCAGTATATAATAGTTCTGGGCTTCACATTGAAAAATACTGGGAATTAAAAAGCAAACCCCATTTAGAAACTTTTGATGAAACTTGTAACCATTTAAGTTTTCTTGTAAAAGATGCTATTTCAAGACAACTTGTATCAGATATGCCAATATGTACTTTTCTTTCTGGCGGGCTTGACTCAAGTATTATTACTAAATTCACATCAGACTACTTACAACAAAATGGATTAGAGCCTTTAGATACTTACTCCGTTGATTATGTAGATAATGATAAAAACTTTGTTAAATCAGATTTCCAGCCAAATTCAGATAATTACTATATTGAACTCATGAATAATTGTACCTATAGTAAACATCACAAAGTTGTCCTTGATACTCCCGAACTTGCTAAAGCTTTAGAAAATGCTATGATAGCCAGGGATGTCCCTGGTATGGCTGATGTTGACTCTTCCCTTTATCTATTTTGTAAAGAAGTAAAAAAAGAAAAAACAGTCACTCTAATGGGTGAATGTGCAGATGAAGTTTTTGGTGGATACCCTTGGTTTTTCCGCGAAGATGCACTAGACTCAGGTACTTTTCCTTGGTCAATTGCAATTCAAGAACGTAGTCATTTATTAAATCCTGATATTGGAAAAAAAGTTAATTTAAAAGAATATATAGACTATAGGTATAACAAAAGTTTATCTAATGTTGAAATTTTAGATACAGATTCTTTTGATACTGCTCAAAAGCGTAAAATTGCTTATCTTACCATGAATTGGTTTATGCAAACTCTTTTAGAAAGAGCAGATCGTATGAGTATGGCAAATGGATTTGAAGTTCGTGTACCATTCTGTGATTACAGACTCGCTGAATATATGTATAATGTACCATGGAAAATGAAAGCTTATCAAGGTCGCGAAAAAGGATTACTTAGATATATAATGCGAGATTATCTTCCCGAAGAAATTGTAACTAGAAAAAAATCTCCATACCCAAAAACTCATAATCCAACTTATTTAAATACTGTCAAACAAATGCTTACAGATATAATGAAAGACAATAATAGTCCAATAAATAATTTACTAAACAGGGATTATATAATAGAAATACTAAATACTAATGGTGTAGCATTTACTAGACCATGGTTTGGTCAATTGATGACAGGTCCTCAACTTATGGCATATCTTTACCAAGTAAATATGTGGCTTATAAAATATCAACCAAAGATTGAAATATAGAATACAACAAATATATTGAAGTAGTACTTTTTGTTTTAATAATAGAAAAAATTGTGTAAATAATCCTTCCGTGATAAAATCAAAAATATCACGGAGGGATTATTTCAATAGGAAAAATAAAGATTGAATAAAAGCAGCCATCTATTCAGATCTCAGCATACTAAGAACCTTTTTGTTTTCCTAACAATTTATAAAAATACTTTCCTTACTCATTTTTATTCTTTTTTACTATATAAGCAATTACAATTGCAACTACTAATATGATAGCTATAGCAACAAATATCTTTATTAGATTATTTTTCTCTTCTGGTTCTTCCGATGTAATTTGTGGGCTAATTTCAATATCTGCTATATTATTATCAGCTATTGTTTCTTTCCAATCTCCATTAAGAATATGATTCCAAATCATTATAAATTCTTCTTTTTCTGGTGTAGCATTTTCAGGTATTTTCATTTGTATATTTACAAGCTCACAATTTGGATTTATTTTTATTGCATTATCGCTTTGAATACTAAATCCAATAATTTGTCCTAATGATTCGTTATATAAAAGGTTAATTTCAGTATCTTCTGGTAAATCCTTTCCCCTTGTTACATCTAATATCTCCATATTTTCATCATATAGAAACTGAACTTGAATATAATGAAATTCCACTTCATCATCAGTTTTAACCGAAATCGTTTGTTCTTTTCCTGGAAACATTTCCGATGTACAAATTATTGAAAATCTCTTTTTATCGACTGTTTCCCCCGATTCTGTAATTATTACACTTCCTGGTAATTCACTAATATTCATATTTTGACCTTTATCATCAAGTAATAGTGCTTTATTCCATGCAATTTTATATTTTCCAGGTTCTGCATTATCATCTGCTTTTACATTAATTTTTACTAACTCTCCTGCATCAACAGATATTACCTCATTACCATCAATTGCAAAACCTGTTATCTTATCATTTTCTTTTATAACTGATAATTCTGCTTCATTTGGTAAAATTTCTCCCTCACTAATTTCTGTAATTTCAATCCCATCACCATAGTCTAATGCTGCTTCAAATCTTGTGAATTGTAATTTTTCATTAACTGTTACAGCTAATTCAGAATTTTCTCCCCTCTTCATAACCATATTTTCACTTATTTCAAATCTCGGTTTGTTGTCTGTTGCAGCTAATACATTGGTTATTGGAAACATTACTAATACCATTATTGCTAAAATAATTACTGTTAAAATTTTTTTTGTT
>CAZUHD010000140.1:0-4213 GCA_964620415.1 uncultured Clostridium sp. | reverse complement strand
ACTTGAAAAAAGCATATTAATATGGTATAATAGCTTTGTTCTAGCTATGTAGCTAGACTTAATCTATACTCCTGCTTTTGCAGTTAAAATATAGCAACTTATGGAAAACTAATGGTTTGAGGAGGAAAGAAAAATGAATGGCAGTATGTTCGAAGTTGTCTTGATGTATTGCATATTGTCCATATGGACAATAGCAATTATAGCAAGGATAATGTCTTTTGCCCTATGGGTAAGAAGGCGGAAGGGTCAAAAACTTTTCGAGGGAATCTCGAATATTTTGTTAATCATCATGATTCCATTGATGATTTGGTCGCTAATACTGACGTTTTTTTAGAAAAGAAATATCCTCTGAATTTTATTCAGAGGATATTTTAAAAAAAAAATCATAACTTTAAGGTTAAAAACATTGAAAATAAAAAAATATATGATATAATTAACAAGAAAATATTTTAAATAGAGAAGGGATATAAATATGGAAAGAATATATATATTTGGGCATAAATGTCCAGATACAGATTCAATTTTATCAGCATTAGTTCTAGAAGCTATAGAGAAAACAATGGGAGAAGATAATGTAAAAGCATATAGGTTAGGAGAAATAAATAAAGAAACTGAGTATGTACTTAATTATTTTGGAGTAAAAAAACCAGATCTTTTAGAAAAGGTTGAAGAAAACGACAAAGTTATGCTTGTTGATCACAATTCTTTTAATCAAAGTGTTTCTGGAATTGAAAAAGCAAAAATAGTAAGAGTTATAGATCATCACAGAATTGCAGATTTTGAAACAAATGAACCTTTATTTTATTTAGCATTGCCTGTAGGATGTACAGCAACAGTATTAAGACAACTATGTAAATCAAGTTGTATTGAAATAGATAAAACAACAGCCGGATTAATGCTTAGCTGTATAATTTCTGATACATTATTATTAAAATCACCTACAACTACAAAAATGGACATTGAAACAGCAAATGAACTTGCTAAAATTGCAGGACTAGATATTAATAGTTATGGAATAGAGATGCTAAAAGCAGGAACTGATTTAAGTGGTCTTACACCAGAAGAATTAATTAATATTGATTCTAAATTATTTACAAAAGATAATGTTAAATATCAAGTTGCACAAATAAATACAGTTTCAATTGAAGATGTTTTAAAGGGAAAACAGGATTTAGAAAATGCTATACAAAAATATATAAATGAAAATAAACTAGATTTATTTGTTTTAATGATAACAGATATATTAGAAAATAATTCTAAATTTTTAGCTTTAGGAAAACAAGATATTGTTGAAAAAGCATTTAATGTAAAATTAGAGAATAATGTAGCAGATTTACCAGGTATTGTATCAAGAAAAAAACAAGTAATACCAAATATAAATAATGCTATATAAAAGAACATTGGAGGAGAATAACATTGGAAGAAGAAAAAATAAGTGGAGTTAAAAATTGCTTAGAGTGGATATTTTGCATAATAATTGCAGTTGTAATTGCAATATTATTTAGATATTATATTGGAACACCTACTGTAGTTAGGATGTCTTCAATGTATCCTACACTTCAAAATGGACAAAGACTTTGGCTTAATAGATGGATTAGAAACACAAAATCAGTTCCTGAAAGAGGAGATATTATAACTTTTGAAGCACCATCAAAATCAGAGCTTACAGCAGAAGATACTGAGGAAAGTTTTCTTGCAAAATATGAAAATAGTCCAACGACTTTGTTTAGTAAATTCACATATTATGTACTGGAACTGAATAAAGATAGTTATATAAAAAGAGTAATAGGATTACCGAATGAACATGTTGAAATCAAAGATGGAAAAGTCTATATAGACGATAAAGAACTTGAAGAAGATTATCTTCAATCAGGAGTCGTAACTGATAATGTACATGGAGGATATTGTGTAGATTTAGTTGTTCCAGAAGATTCAGTATTTGTTTTAGGTGATAATAGAACAGGAAGTACTGACAGTAGAAAATTTGGATGTGTACCTATTGATAAAATAGAAAGCAAAGTTTGGATACGTATTTGGCCTTTAAAATTATTTGGTAAAGTAGATAAATAGGAGTAAAGATTTGTTTCAAGGAATTATTGGAAATGATAAAATAAAAAATGAATTGATTAAAACAATTAATTTAAATAAATGTTCACATAGTTATTTATTTATTGGTACATCTGGAATAGGGAAGAGGCTAATTGCAAGAGAATTTGCTAAAATGATATTATGTTTAAGCAAAGAAAAATATTGTTCAAAATGTAAATCTTGCATTGAATTTGACTCAAATAATAATCCTGATTTTAAGGAAATTGAACCAGATGGAAATGTAATCAGAATCGACCAAATAAGAGAATTACAAAGAAAAATAATAGAATCACCTATAATTTGTACTAAAAAAGTTTATATAATAAATGATGCGGATTTAATGACTGTTGAAGCACAAAATTGTTTATTAAAAACTTTAGAAGAACCACCAGAATTTGTAACTATGATTTTAATTGGTTCAAATGAGGCAAGTTTTTTAAGTACAATAAAGTCAAGATGTACTATTTTAAAATTTGAAAATATACCAGATAATGATATTTGTGAATATTTAAAATCAAAATATGAACTAAAAGAAGTGCCGAAAAGTATCATACGTGCTTCCTCTGGAAGTATTGGAAAAGCAGAAATATTAAAAGACAAAGAGGAACTTTATGTTTCAATTGATAAAGTTATAAATAATATTGAAAAATTAGATTTAATAGATGTTTTAAAAAATTCAGATATTATTTATAAATCACAAGATGATAAAGAGAATATTCTTGAATATATAGAAATTATTCTTTTTGAAAAAACAAAAGAAAATATTAAGTATTTAAATTGTATAAATGCTGTGGAAGAGGCAAAAAAGAGGCTTAAGGCTAATAGCAATTATAATATGACAATAGATAATATGATTATGACTATATGGGAGGAAATTCATTGAAAAATATAGTTGGGATAAGATTTAGAAAATTAGGAAAGATATATTTCTTTAACCCTCAATATCTAATGCTTAAAAAAGATGATTTAGTAATTGTTGAAACTGAGGATGGAGAAGAAATAGGTGTTGTAGCAATTCAAAATAGAAGTTTAGAAGATGAGAAGATACCTAAGGAATTGAAAAAAGTTCTAAGACTTGCTAATGAAAGAGACTTGAAACATTATGAGGAATGTAAAGCAAATGAAAAGAAAGCACTAGATTATTGTAATAAAAAAATAAAAGAGCTTGGATTAGAAATGAATTTAACTGATGTTGAATTTAAATTTAATAATTCAAAAATTTTATTCTATTTTACAGCAGATGGAAGAGTCGATTTTCGTGAACTTGTTAAAAATTTAGCAACTGAATATAAAACAAGGATTGAACTTAGACAGATAGGCGTAAGAGATGAAATTAAGCGTTTAGGACGGAAATGGAGTTTGTGGAAGACAACTTTGTTGTTGCTCTTTCTTAAGTGACTTTGAAACTGTTTCAATAAAGATGGCAAAAGATCAAAGCCTATCATTAAATCCATCAAAAATTTCAGGAAACTGTGGCAGGCTTATGTGTTGCTTAAAATATGAAAATGAAGTATACTTAGAAAAGATTGCACGCTTGCCTCATGTTGGAGCAATAGTTAAAACTGCTGATGGAGTAGGAGAAGTAGAGGCTGTTGAAACTCTTGCTGAAAGAATAAAAGTTAAATTTAGAAATGATGAAGATTGTAGTCATAAAAAATATGATTTAAAAGATATACAAATTATTCAAGATTCTCAAAAAGAAGTTGTTGACGAGGAAGAGGAGCTACATAAAAAAGAACTTGAAGAATTAGAAAAAATGGAAGACGAAGATAGAAAAGGAGGCGAAAATTATGGCATATAAAGTAAATGAAGATACATGTATTGCATGTGGAGCTTGTGTTTCATCTTGCCCAGTACAATGTATAAAGCTTGAGGATAAAGCTGAAATAGATAAAACTATGTGCATTGGATGTGGAACTTGTGCAAGCGTTTGCCCAGTAAATGCACCACAATCAGAATAAATGTTAGAAAAAATAAAGGAACTATTTAAACAATAGCTCCTTTATTTTTTTATTTATATAATAGGAAAGTCATAGAAATTATAAAGCATATATCATGTTTACATAATAACACAAATAGACTAAAGCAAAAATACGTTTAGCCTTATGTAAACTATTTAATTGTA
>CAZUHD010000139.1:0-4224 GCA_964620415.1 uncultured Clostridium sp. | reverse complement strand
TTTTCATAAAATATAACAAAAAATAGTACTTTATGAAAGGAAAGTGTGAAAAATGTCAAGTTACATAATTGAAGGAGGAAAAAAGTTAATAGGTGAAACTTTTGTTTCTGGTTCAAAAAATGCTTCTTTGCCAATAATGGCAGCAAGTGTATTAAACAAAGGAATAACAAAATTATATAATGTACCTAATATTCATGATACACAAATGATGGTAGAAGTGTTAAAAAGTTTAGGATGTAAAGTTAAAAAAAGTAAGAATAAGATAACAATAGATTCTAGCAATATGACAAAATTTGAAATTCCAGATTACTTAATGCATCAGATGCGTTCTTCTGTAATATTTGCAGGAGCAATACTAGGAAGATATAAAAAAGCAACATTTTCATATCCAGGGGATTAAGATATTTGATTGATACATTGGACAAATGAATGGTTTGAAAAAATAAAATGTTTTTTAACTATTCCCAAGTTTCGACAAAATTTGCACAATAAAAGTGGTAATATTTTGTAAAATAAAACGAAAGGAGAATGAATAGGAAAATTTAAAGAGAAAGGAATACTTGCAGTAGTGAAATTATATCATGGAAGCACGGTTATAGTAGAAGAACCTAATGTAGAAAAATCGAATTATAGAACTAGCTTTGGAAAAGGATTTTATACATCTATAGATAAAAATATAGCGAAATATTGGGCAGAGGCAAAGAAACAAAGAATATTTGGAAAGAACAAATCAACTGATTTAAAGAAATATATAAATGTATATGAATTTATTGAGAATAAAGGATTAAATGTGTTAGACTTTGATAAAATTGATGAGCCTAATTGTATTTTTATAGCAAGGAACAAAAGAAGTAGTGAGCTTTTACATAATTATGATATCGTAAAGGGACCACAACTAACTGAAAGATTATTAAAAACGCTTAAAGATTACAAAAAAGGAAAAATAAAAAAAGAACATTTATTAAATATGCTAGTGATTTATAGAACAATTAATGAGGTTTCGTTTCATACAGAAAAAGCTATAAAGACATTAAAGTTTTTATATGCAGAAGAGATTTGATATATTTAGTTATGTAAAACAAGCATTTCTAATGTATTATAGATAGAGTTGTCACTTAAAAAGTAAGAATGTATTACATACACTTGACGTACATTGCAATTTACAGTTACTAAAAATTATATAAAAGTTGCAAAGTAGATTAAAAAAATTGTATTTATTTACAAGTTTCGACAAAATTTGCACAATAAAAGTGATAATATTTTGTAAAATAAAACGAAAGGAGAATGAATAGATATTGGAATTAGATGTAATTAACAATGTAGCAAAAGAGAAAAATGGTAATAATGAAATTGATAAATTTTTAGATGATATAGAAGAAGCTTTAAAAAGTGATGACAAAAAAGGAAAAAACAACATACAAGAAGATGCTATTACTACTAAGGAGTTAGATGAATATTGGATAGGCACAGCAGGAGATTATATATTCGATATAGCTTCGAAAGAGATAGGATTATCATTAATGACCCATGATAAAAATTATAAAAAAATATTAGATGCTGTTGAAGAAGCTCTTAAAGAATTATCTAAAAAAGTGGGCATTATTTATTATAAAGGAGAAGATGGTTCATTTTGGAACGAAGAATTACAAAAGGAATGTTATAGTGTGGATAGATATGAAGATGGAAGGAAAACAACATTATCCGTTCCAAAAGAAGATGCTTTATACAAAGTAGAAAAAGGAATCGATAAGTATAATTATGAAGATGTTGTTTTTGTATATGATGAAAAGGGAAAAGTGAAAATTCGAAAAGATTTAAAAGAAGAAGCAATAGAACTTACAAAGGATAAATTAGTAGACTTAAAAAAAGAGCAGGATAAAAAGGTAAAAGAATATAAAAAAGAGGGACATATATACAATGTAAATTCTGAGTTGGGTTATGTAATAATAAAGGACACTACACAAAGAAGAGTGCCAATAGAAGATATGGAATTTACAATCAAAGGATATAAAGGTGATGGAAAGTATCAAGTTGTTAATGGAGAATATAAAAAAGTAGGGGAATTTAAAGAGAGACAATCAAAAGAAGATAAGGAACGAAAGGCTCTAATACAAGACTTAGAAACTACAGCTAAGGAGTTAATGAATATTACAGAAGAAAAAATAAAAAAAGACATATCGTTAATAGATATAAATGATAAGAATGGAATTTTATATAATTTGGTGAAAGATGTATATCATATTCCAGAAGAATACAAAACGCGAATTAATTCATTAATAAAAGATGCCATAGAAAGCGAGTCTATGCATAATGAAATTTTATATGTTACGTATGACAAAAAAAAGGATAAATATTATTTAGATACTTATAATGAAGCTCACAGAACGAGAAAAGAAATATCTAAAAAAGAAGCGGAGAAAATAGGAATAGGAATGTTTTGCTTTAAAGGCAATAATAACAAATTATATAAAGACATTTATAGATTAGAAAGTGTAATTCTTACTTTATGGGAAAACTTATGGGATGATAAGCTCATGGAAGACAATAGAGCTAGTCTTGATAAACAATTTAATAGATTGAAAAATGCATAACGAGATAGAACTAGATGTAGATTTGCTATTTAATATATATAAAAATTACGAAATTGTCTCGAATAAAAATCAAATCAAAAAAATAAAAACTGTATAAAATAAAACGAAATTGTTTTTTCACTTTATCTTATACAGTTTTTTGATTATCTGCCTTTATTCCCATTTTTCTACTGTACGAGTATTTACCACTTATAGTTTTAGGAATATGGACAAAAAGTCCATGAATATAAATTAGAAGAAAGGTAGGTGAATACTCTGGAAAAAGATAATAAAGACAAAAGTAAAAAAGATAAATTACCATTTGCAGTATTTATTTGTCCAAAATCAGATGTTCACGAATTAGAAGATTATAAACAGGTATTCACCGATATTATCTCTGATAGAATAAAACAAAAATATAAATAAAAAAATATGAACAAAAATTCGCAAAAACTATTGAAAATGTTTTTGAAATATGGTATAAGTAGAATAATTTAAAAAATGAAAAAGGAGTTGATATTTATGGCAAATGATTTAGTAAACAAGACAGAAAAGGATTTTGAAAGTATCAAACATGTAGATGAAAATGGAACTGAATTTTGGTATGCTAGAGAACTAATGATAATGCTAGAATATAGCAAATGGGGGAATTTTATTAAGGTAATTGATAAAGCAAAGCAATCTTGTGAAAATAGCAATATAAGTGTATTTGAACATTTTGCCGACATCGGCAAAACGATAAAAATGCCTAAGGGTGCTGAAAAGAAAATCGATGATTTGAAACTAACAAGATATGCGTGTTATTTAATTGCACAAAATGGAGATAGCAGAAAGAAACAAATAGCTCTTGCTCAAACTTATTTTGCAGTACAAACTAGAAAACAAGAGATAACAAGACAAGAATATGAAGGATTAAGTGAAGATGAAAAGAGATTATACACTAGAAAAAATGTAAAAGATAAAAATAAGTATTTATTTGATACAGCAAAGTTAGCTGGCGTAAAAAATTACGGAAGGTTTAATAATTATGGTTATAGAGGATTATATAACGGAGAAACAGCTCAAGATATTGCAAATAGAAAAGGTATATCAGAAAAAGAAGATATATTAGACTATATGAGTAGCACAGAACTTGCAGCTAATTTATTCAGAATAACGCAAACTGATGAAGTTTTAAAAAATAAAAAAATAAATAATGAAGATGATGCTTGTAAAACTCATCACAATGTAGGACAAGCTGTTAGACAAACTATAAAAAGAATTGGTGGTACTATGCCAGAAGATTTGCCAACACCAAGTAAAAGTGCAAAACAAATTGAAAAAGAACAATATAAAGAATTAAAATCAAATGATAAAAGGAAGCTAAAATAAAAAACATCACCTACGATAGATTAGTGCTTAGTAGTTTAATATTAGTGTACTAGTAGACATACTTTTGAAAAACGTAAAAATGTAAAATCTTAAAAGAAACCTTAAAGTTTCAATAAAAATATTGGAATTTTAGGGCTTTTTTTGTATTTGGAGCAATAAAATATATTAAGAAATGTTATGGATAGATTTTAAAAGTATATAGTTGGAGGTTAAACTATGCAAAAACCGAATGCAGAAAAAAGAACTGTAATTTATTGCAGGGAAAGTAGAGATGACTATGGAG
>CAZUHD010000138.1:0-4353 GCA_964620415.1 uncultured Clostridium sp. | reverse complement strand
GTACATCATATTCGTCTACTAATACTATAACAGGCTTTTCAAAATAGCGGTATAAGTATTCGCTTAAATTTCTAATAGAACTTTTAAGTGTAACTTCATCTTCTCTACTCCATAAAATGTCATTTATTTTTTCTTTTTCAAATGGATAAATTTTATCACTATCTAACAAATACATATGTTCTTGATACATAAAGCGAATGAACATTTTTAAAATTGAAAGCATACCTTCATAATTTGAATCATTTACATCTTTTAAGGTAATATAAATTACAGGATAAGCCCCAAGTTTTGATGTATATTTCTCCCCTTGTTCCATTATTTTTAATCCATTAAATAGTTCTTTGTTATCTTTTCCATTAATATCAAAATAATATTTAAGCATGCTCATATTAAGGGTTTTTCCAAATCTACGTGGTCTAGTAATTAAACATACATCTGATTGATTATCAATAATATCTTTTATAAATAAGCTTTTATCTACAAAATATTTGTCTTTAGATCGAAGCATCCTAAAATCACTTTTACCAATAGCTATATCTTTCAAACAAATCATCCTTTCTTTGTTTACTTTTTTCTAAACCTATTCTACTATATATTTTATAAAAAAGCAAGATAAATGCAAATAAAGACCACGGCAATTTATGTGAAATAATATAATTTTTCTTATACTATAAATAAAAGATGTTTTCTGATTGTATTTTCAATCTTTCAAACATCTTTTTTTAATTATTGCTGTGCTTTTTCCAAAGAAATATCATACGCATTTATCACATTATATGATGCAGTTGCAGAAGTTGTTGTACTCATTCCTGGTTGTAATTCTGGAACAGATATAGGTATTTTTACTAGTTCTTCTTCTGATTTATTTAATACTTTCAGATAGAGAGTATAATTTCCTTGAACTGTATCTGATACATTTGTAATTGTTGCTGCTAATGATGTTGCATTATCACTTACTTGTGTCATTTCAATTTCACTTATTTTTATTCCCTCAAATATTTTTTCTTCATGTAATTTACTACTTGTATTTGTTCTAGTTCCATCTGATGATTCGCTTACAAACTCATCTATTTGTTTAGGTTGACTTTCTTCATCTTTTCTTGCATTAACCATAACTACTGCTGCTATTACTATAATTATAATTGCTACTATTGCTATATATAAAAACATTTTATTACCTTTTTCTTCCTTGTCCATTCTATGTCCTCCTTCCTTCAAATAGTCATTTAAAATTTTAAAAAACTTTACATATATCTTATTACATAAAAACTTATATGTCAATATAAAAATTTTTTTTAGCAGGGTCATTTCATCATTTATTACAATTTTGTAACATTTCTAAAAAAATGCTTAAATATCAATCGCTGCGTATCATCTTAATTATGTTAATTGCTTTACGTTATTAAATAAAATATAAAATTTATTAATTATAAAAGTATTGAAAACTCAATGGTTAAATTCAAATATTACAATTTTGTAATAATCGGTGAAATTACCCTGTTTTTTTAGTTTTAGTATTTTTGTGAAAAAATATGTAAGAATTCTTCTAAAATAAATTTTAACAAATAGATTTAGTTTAAATATATTCTTTAATCAAACTACTAAAATTTCTTATTTTAATTTAAAACTAGCTATTGTTAGATTATGTCAGCAATTTTATTAAGTAATCGTTCAAAATTTTCACTATGTTCAAATAATATAATAGATTGTTTATTTGTATGTGTTCCTCTACCTTTATCAGCTATACATACTCCATTTTGTAATTTTTCATTTATAGTCATATAGCTGTATGACATAGCTGGATTATTTCTGTAATTCCATATAATAATTATATCGTGTTTTATGAATAATTTGATAACATATGTGCAATTTTTATTTCTTACAGTTGTAGATCCATATAATACTTTTCTATCACCAGCACCCTCACTTTTACCCATTCTTGCAATTTCAAAAATGTTTATATCTTTGTTTTTTTCTCTACACCATTTACTTAAATGTTCTTCTAATTCTTCATTATTTTTAATCATAAAAAACTCCATTTCACTAATTATTTTTCTTATTATATCATACGCTTTGTGAGAAAGTCAATATAAAATGAAATTTATTAAATGATATAAATTTTGAATTTTGCAAAAACCGAAACTTAAAAAAATGTTACCACTCAAATGATAAACATTCTTATAAAATTATTGATATATCTTCATTTATTGATGTTTACAAAATTTTAAGCCTAGTAACATAAAATATTAAGCTAACAAATGCTTTTTTATAAAAATCACAGGGATAGAATTTTTAAGGTTTTTATATAATTTTTAAGTCAAAAGTTCCTGAAATTATCAATATAAATAAAAATATAATGTTTATTTTCAATTTATATGTTCTTGTATATTTTACATTAAAATATACATTTTTTTATTTTAAAAATCAATATTGAGAAATAATTACAAATATAAGAAAATATTTATCTAAAAAGAAAAATGATCTAATTTACTGGTAATATAATCTAATATCGCTCTTCAATCTGTAGAAATCGAATTATAAAAAAGATAGAGTTTCATAGAAAGAGACTGCTGAAAAAGTGAGCAAATGAAATAACGAATTGGAGAATAAATTTTTCTAATTCGTTATTTTTTATTAAATTTTTAAAAATTGAGAAAAAACGTAAAAAAATTGGATATTTCTATCCGTTATTTTGATTTTTTTCGTCTCTTAATTTTATTATTCTCTTCATATTGGATAAAAAGAACACAATCGCCTCTTGGATTGTAATACCTGCTTTTCCACAAGCATTGGCTCTATTATATCCATATCTATTCTTTATCTCAGAGTTTTTTGATTCTATTTTATATCTCTCTGCATATAACGTTTTAAACTCTTCTGTTTCCATATAATGCATATGCTTTATATGAATATCATCCTTATATGTTTTTGATCCTTCTTTGTAACATCCTTCTTTATATTTGCAATGTTTACAATTCTCTACATCAAAATAGTAACTTTCTACTCTTAAATTGTTTTTCTTACTTCCCTGATGTGCTTTTCTATATGCCATATGTCCAGATCTACAAACATACATTCCTGCATCTTTATTGTATTCAAAATTGTTATTTCTTTGACTGTTTCCATGTGTTACAAATTTACTTAACTTACTCGCTAGTTTTATATCATTCTTTTCACAGTATTCTATATTTTCTTTTTCAGAATATGCACCATCGCCAATAACAGCCTCAACTTCAATTCCATTTGCTTGAGACTTTTCTATCAATTCTTGCATTTGTTTTCCATCATGTTTTTCTCCTGTTGTTATTACTGCTGCAGTTATTATTCTTTCTGGTGTCATTGCTATATGTGTCTTGTAACCAAAAAATGATGTATCTGCTGTTTTATGTCCTATCTTTGCATCTTTATCTTTTGAATACTCCATTTCATATTCTGTATCTTTCATTGTTTCTTCTAATAAGTTTATTTTTTCATTTATATTTGGAACTGTGGTAAATCTTTCATCTCCTTTTACTACATTTAGAAGTTCTTTTGTGTATTCAATTTGATCCTCTAACATTCCAGAACTTTCACGTTTCTTTGGCATTTTATCGTGCATTTTTTCATCTATCTTATATACTGATTTTCTTAATTCCTTTGCTTGTTTTATTAGTTCCTCCCTTGGAGAAATATGTTGAAACATTGCATTTGTATGAGTCGAATCTTCTATTAATTTATTTTTTACATTGATTAAATCTTCTTTTATAGCAATGTCAACAGTCATAGAAATTAACTTATCAAGTAAATTTGTTGTGGTTCCATCTTCACTTTTAGTATTTCCTAGTCTTTCTCTTCTAAACACTGTTAGAAGACTAGGGTCAATTAAATTAGTATCTTCAGGCTGATAGTCCAAAAAGAATTTAAAACATAAATCTGTTTTAGCTCTTTCAACCAAATCTCTGTCAGAAAGTTTATAGTAATTTTTTAACAACAAGAACTTAAACATTCTTACTACATCTTCTGCTGTTCTTCCCATTGTTGATGAATATTTATCTTTTAATTCATCATATACAAATGAAAAGTCTACTTTCTCTTTTAACTGTCTCCAAGAATTATCTTTGTCAATCAAAATATCATATAATGAAGCATATGTACTTAAACTAAAACTTATTTGATTACTTACTTTTAACATAGTTATATCAACTCTTTCAACTGCTTCTATTATATCATTTTTTAAAATTTTATTCCACAAAAAATGGTGAGTTAGAAAAAAATTTTCTAACTCACCATTTTTTTGTGCTACTTTTTCAGCAGCCTCCTAAAAAAGTTTTTAATTTTTCAAATTTTTAATATTGAATGTTTAAAAAGGGTAAA
>CAZUHD010000137.1:0-4469 GCA_964620415.1 uncultured Clostridium sp. | reverse complement strand
AATAAAAAGCATACAAAAGTTAAAAAAATACACAGTTGTAGCAGTTGTAGATGAATTATATGTTGATGAAATTTAATATGGAGGGGAAAAAAAATTATCTACAAAACAAGACAAAATCTGATAAAAAGGTTACATTTCCTAATTTTTATTAACATAAATAAAAAAGGGGGGAGCTCCAAGAGATTATGAAATTGCAGAATTAATTTTTTTATGCTGTGAACTGTAACAAATAATATGCAATTTAAAAAAAAGGTTAAGCGTAAAAGTAAATTCCAGTTTGAAATCTAAGACTAAATTCCAGTTTTAGGGCAAAACTGGAATTTACTTTTAAATTTAAATATTTTAAAAAAATGCAAAATCTTGTTTGACAAAATTTGATTTGTATGTTATGATATTTAAAAATTTATTTAGGAGTGTGGTATTATGAAAAGAAATACAAAAGAGTTAAATAAAAGAGAAAAAGCAATATTAAAATTTATTGAGAAAAAAATAAAAGAAGATGGTTATCCACCATCAGTAAGAGAAATTGGAAAAGCAGTTGGATTAAGTTCAACAGCAACAGTACATGGGTATTTAGCTAAATTGAGAGATAAGGGGTACATTAAGAAGGAAGACAAAAAAGGAAGAACATTAAAATTATTAAAAGGAAATAATGGAAAGCCTATAGAAGATACACCTAAGAGTTTTTATGCAGAAAAAGAATTAGTAGAAATTCCATTAGTAGGAAAAATAACAGCAGGAATGCCAATTTTAGCAGTAGAAAATATAACAGATTCATTTCCTATTCCTTTAGATTTTGTGGGTAATTCAGAATGCTTTATGCTTACAGTAAGAGGAGAAAGCATGATAGAAGCTGGGATTTTAGATGGAGATTACATATTAGTTAAAAAACAACAAGATGCTATGAATGGAGAAATAGTAGTTGCTTTAATAGAAGATGAAGCAACTGTAAAAACATTCTATAAGGAAAAAGACCATATACGTTTACAACCAGAAAACTCTGCATTAGATCCTATAATAGTGCCAGATTGTAAAATATTAGGAAAAGTAATAGGTGTATTTAGAAAGATGTAAAAATAGAATAGAGGTAAAAATTATGACACAAAAAAAGGCAAAAAAAACAAACCAAAAAGATAATAAAAAGGGCTTGAAAGTAATAGCCCTTCTTATAGTGTTAATTTTAATTATAATTATATTTTTAAATTTTAGAACGGATGGTGCTGCTAGATATAGTAAAACACAAATTATTTTAGACAATGCTAACATTACAGATCAGTTACAAGATGATGTATTAATAAATGATGACAAAATTTATATGAGCATAGATGATGTAAAAAAAATTTTGGATGAAACAATTTATAAAGAAGAAGAAACAGGATTAATTATAACAGCAAGTGATTTAAAAATTGCAACTTTAAATGAAGAAAACGAAAATGCTGTAACAATAAATGGATCAAATCAAAATATTGAAAAAGCAATAATAAAAGAAAATGAAAAAGATTATATTCTTATATCTGAACTTGAAAATGTATATAATTATGAATTACAATATATTTCTGATACCAATGTAATAACGATAGACAGATTAAATAAAGAATGTATAAAAGCAAAAGTTAAGAAAAAAACAAAGATTAAACAAGAAAACAAGTTTTTTTCAAAATCAGCAGAAAAAATTGAAAAAGAAACAGAAGTTATTGTAATAAGTCAAGAAAAAGATGTAGCTAAAATAAGAACACCTAAAGGAAATATTGGCTACATTAAATCAAAATTACTTGAGGATTTTGTAACAGTAAGAGAAAATATGGAAGAAATATCAAATAAAGAAATAGGAGAAAATGCTTATATATATGATATAACTTCAAAAGACATAACTACATTTAAAAAAAGAGAAGAAGTTATAAATTTAATATTGCAAGAAACAATAAAAAATGATAAGATGGAAGTAAAGATAATATACAATGGAGAAGACAATATTTATTTTGAAAGATTCAAAATAGAAGCTATTCCTATACTAAGAGAATGTGGAATAACAGTTGGAATCTAGAGAGGGAAATACAATGAGAAAAAAAGGATGGATAATATTTGGAGCAATATTTTTAATAAGTTTGATAATGGTAATAACACTAGTAGTATTTTATGAAAATCAAAAAAAAGCTCCTGCTTACGATACATCAAGTGGAAATATAATAGTAAATATAGAAACAGGAATGAATACGACAGATATATTTAGTGTTTTGAAACAAAATAATGTAATAAGAAGTGAAATAGTAGCAAGAATATATACAAAATTACATGAGATAAATAGTCTTAAAGCAGGAAAATATGAATTTACAGGAAAAGAAACATTGCCAGAAGTTTTAGATAAAATAATATCTGGACAAGTTATGGATGAAACAATTACAATAAAATTTTTAGAAGGAAAAAACATGAGGTATATTGCATCAACTATTGCTGAAAATACTAATAATACAGCAAATGATGTATATAACTTATTGAAAAATGAGGAGTATATAGATTCTTTAATAGATGAGTATTGGTTTTTAACAGAAGATATAAAAAACACAAGTATATATTATCCTTTAGAAGGATATATTTATCCAGACACATATACATTTGAGAACGTAGATGTTAGTGTAGAAACAATTTTTAGAAAAATGTTAGAAAAAATGGGTGAAGTTTTAAACAAATATAAAAGAGAAATAGAGCAAAGTGAATATTCAATACATGATTTTCTAACTGTGAGTTCGATAATAGAACTCGAAGGAAATAATGAGGAAAACAGGTCAAAAATAGCAAGGGTAATATATAATAGATTAGCTTCTAATATGTCTATAGGAAGTGATGTAACTACATATTATGGAATAAGAGTGGATATGGGAGAAAGAGATTTGTATGCTAAAGAATTAAATACTTATAATGCATATAATACAAGAGGACCAAATATGGAGGGAAAATTACCTGTAGGACCAATTTCAAGCCCATCAGAAGAGTCAATAAGAGCAGCTTTGCTTCCCGCAGAAGGAGATTATTTATATTTTATAGCAGACAAAAATGGAGACATATATTTTACAAATACAGTGGAAGAACACAATCAAATGAAGAGCGAATTACAGAAAAAAGGATTGTGGTATGAATATGATGATTAATTAATGTTAATCAAAAAATCCCTTAAATGCATAATATAAAATAACATTATTAAAAGGAGGGATATGTATGAAAAAAATATTATTTAAAGGTTGTGGAACTGCAATAGCAACACCATTTGATTCTAATGGTGTTGCATTTAATGAATTTTCTAAGCTTATAGAAGATCAAATTCAAAGTGGTGTAGATAGTATAATTGTGTGTGGAACAACAGGAGAATCTGCAACTATGACAGAAGAGGAAAAAATAGATACAATAAAATGTGCAGTCCAGACTGCAAAGGGAAGAGTTCCTATAATTGCAGGAACAGGAAGCAATAATACAAAATCAGTAATAAATATGAATAAAAAAGTAGAAAAATTAGGTGTAGATGGAGTTTTAATAGTAACACCATATTATAATAAAACAACACAAAAGGGATTAGTTACACATTATACTGAAATTGCTAAAAATACTAAACTACCAATAATTCTTTATAATGTACCTAGTAGAACAGGTTTAAATATAAAACCAGAAACAGCTTTAGAATTATCCAAAATAGAAAACATAGTAGCAATAAAAGAAGCAAGTGGAGATATATCTCAAATAGCAAGAACGGCATCACTTTGTAAAGACAATTTATCAATATATTCTGGAAATGATGATCAGATATTACCAATACTAGCATTAGGTGGAATAGGAGTTATCTCTGTACTTTCAAATGTAAAACCAAAATACACACATGATATTTGTAAAAATTATTTTGAAGGAAAAATTAAGCAAGCAACAAAAATGCAATTAGATGCAATACCATTAATAGATGCACTATTTTCAGAAGTAAATCCTATACCAGTAAAAGAAGCATTAAATATGATTGGATATAATTTTGGAACACCAAGATTACCACTTGTTCCAATAAGTGAAGAAAAAAAGAAAATATTAAAAAAATGTTTAGATGAATTAAAATAAAAAATAAATGTAAGATAGATTAGTTCCTATCTTACATTTTTTTAAATACAAATCCTTGAAGCTGTAAGGCAAAAAAATTTTGAGAAATATAATAATGAATTCATAGATTACATATAATATATTACGAAAAAAAGACGAAAACGTCCAATATTCGTAATGCAATTTGACTTTTCATATAGGCAATGATATAATTATTACGAAAAAAGGACGTAAACGTCCAATATTCGTAATGGAGGCAAAAGTATGGAAATAAAAAGAGATTTTTATTTAAATGAACTAATAGATCGAATGGATAATAAATTGATAAAGATAGTTACAGGAATAAGAAGATCTGACGTTGTATCAGAAATTATTGGATAATAAATATAGTAATAGCA
>CAZUHD010000136.1:0-4479 GCA_964620415.1 uncultured Clostridium sp. | reverse complement strand
TTATCAGCTAGACTCTCTAATTTTTCTAAAAATTTCGTTTTATCAACATAGTAATAGTTTCCTTCAATTAATTCCTCGTAATTGCTAATCCCTTTTGGTAATTTTTTCATATTGAAATGTCTCCTTCCAAAATTAAATAAAACTTTATAAATGATTATAACTGATTATAACAAAAATCACTTTAAAAGTCAAAAGCAGCTCGTTACTGATATTTTGAAGTATTTGGAGGCTGTGAATTGTAACAATAAATTTTAAATTTTTTGTTACAATTCTGTAATATATATGATGTTAAAAAATAAGCAGAAATAAAGTAAAAACTATTTTAAGAGTCATAATAAGAGAAGTTAGATTTAGCATTACAATTAGGGCAATTGCAATGGATATCAAAACAAGAAAGCATCAATTCTTGAAGTATTTCTTGAGTTAAAGAAGAAATATTTTTATAAAATTTAGAAAAAGTATTGATTTTATTATTAAAACATATTATCATAGTATTATGAGATGCTCCTTTATTTTGAAGTTTTGGGAATATAATTCTATAATAGAATTAACATAAAATCAAGGGGTATCTCAAAAAAACTGTATAAGATAAAGTGAAAAAACAATTTCATTTTATTTTATACAGTTTTTATTTTTTTGATTTTTTAATTTGAAACAATTTCGCAATTTATATATATATTAAATAGCAAATCTACAAATACATCTTTTTACGAAGCAAAATAGCATTAAATGTAACATTTCAAGGATGGCAAACTAATAATGTTACATTAATATTACAAAAATTCCAGAATTTATTAAATTGCCGTGTACATATAATAAATTCATTTTTTCTCACATTTACTAAGTGTTACAATAATTTAAATACCAAATTTGAAATAACTTCCATTTAAAAAAAGCCTTTCCAATTGTAGAAAGACTTATTTATTCCATTAGTTTTCCGTTTCAAAATAATCAAAATAATTTCCCATAAAATCTGTCATATAATCAATTATAGATTTTTTAGGTATATTATTCTTATTTAATATTTCGATGCTTAAAATTTTTTCTCTGTCTAAAAATACATCTAGCGTTCCAATTATAGTATTTTCTTTTAATGGAGCATTAAATGTTGTCTCAAAAGAAATATCTGTTGTTATTTTATCTATCAAGTCTTTTTTTACAGCTATACCATCATTTGGAATTTGAGTTTCATTTAAATATAACTCTATATTTGAATGTTTTGCTTTATCAATATAAAAATCGTTTGAATGTTTTTTATACCATTTATTAAAACTCTCTTCTATAATATTTCTTATGTTTATTTTTTGGAAATTATTAAATATATAATTTATTAAATTAATACTATCTAATCCTCTATCTTTTTTTGTATCACACCCAAGAACAACACAAATTATATCTAAATTTCCCCTTTTACAAGAAGTAACTAAACATCTATTAGCTCCATTTGTAAAACCTGTTTTTACGCCATATACTCCATCTAAATAACCCAATAATTCATTTGTATTATTAAGATTTTTGGGATTTCCATTTATTTTTATTGTATAATTTGATGTTTTTACTATTTTTGCAAAAGTAGAATTTTGTAACGCATAAGCTGTAATTTTTCCAAGATCATAAGCTGTGGTATAATGTTCTTCTTCATCTAGTCCATGAGGTGTTACAAAATGAGTATTTTCAAGTTCTAACTCTTTAGCTTTTTCATTCATTAAATTAGCAAATTCTTCTATACTTCCACCAATATTTTCTGCAAGAGCAACTGCAGCATCATTTCCAGATACCATAAGTAAACCGTAAAGTAAATCTTGAATTGTTATTTCACAGTCAGATAAAAGTCCAAGTCTTGATCCTCCAGTACTTGCAGCTTTTTCAGATATTATTGCTTTTTGGTTTAAATTATCACATTTTTCTAGTACGACAATTGCTGTCATTATTTTTGTTGTTGATGCCATTTTACATTTCTCATTTTCTTTTTTTCCAAATAATATTTCCCCTGTATTTCTTTCTATAACAACTGCATGCCTCGCATTTATTTTTGGTTCAGTTTGTTCTACTCCCTTAACCACAGCAAACATATTAAACAAAATACTTAAACATAAATTAATTAATAAACATATACTTATTCTTTTTCGCATCATATCACCGATATTATTTATATGATAAAATAAACTTTATATGACAAAATAGAAATGTTATTTAATCCACCTATATTTAAAATTTTATTAACAAATCTTTATATCCTTTGCATAAAGACTCCTTCTTAAATCAATTAGTACATACTACTTAATTTAATTACTAAATCCATATTGTCATCTTCTGCTACCTTATTTTTTCTAATTGCTCCACATTTTTTACATTTAAAAACTATAACATATCCTTTTTTACTGTTTGTTTCAATTCTAATAGGTTCTAGGTCTCCATGACATGTTTCTAGTCTGTCCCCTGGAAATACATCAACATGTTTTGAATGCAGGCAAAATGGACAATGATTTCTACATGAATACCCTAATTTAGGTACTTTTTTTCCACAATTATCACATATAAATTCTTCATCAATTACAGTAAATTTTCTTTCCATTTTTTTCTCCATCACCCTTTATTGGAAATATCCATTTCCCACAAATTCACGTAAGAGAGAATTTGCTGGTACATATTCTGATGGTATTGTTTCAAAATATGTTAAAAGATTTATTAGTCTTCTTGCTTCTGCATATTCTCTTAAATCTTGTGGTATTTTTTCTAGCAAAGGAAGAGCAATACTTTTAAGAACTGCTAATTCATAAATTAAAGAAGTATTAAATATTTTATCTGCTTCTTCTTGGAAAGGAAAGATATTTTTTCTTTCTCCCTTATTGACACTTTTCCATGCAGCAAGGGTATGTGTCGCAGAGTAACCTCTAAACTGATAATCCCTTACGATTCTTCTCACAAGCCTTGTATCAGTTGTAGAAATTCTATTTAATCTGTCCAAATTAAGTACAGTTAAATCACTAATATAAATTTTATATTTTTCACTTTTATCAATTTGAGATGTAAGTCTATCATTTAAACAATGTATACCTTCAATAACAAGAATTTCATCATCAGCTAAGTGCATCGTTTTTCCTTTATATTTTTTTGTTCCTACTGTAAAATCAAATTCAGGACATTTAATTACTTTACCATTTAATAAATCTGTTAAATCTTTATTAAACAAATCTAAATCAATTGCCTCTATTGATTCAAAATCATAGTTTCCATTTTCATCTTTAGGTGTTTGATTTCTTTCTACAAAATAATTATCAACAGAAATGGTAACAGGTTTTAAACCATTTATTTTAAGTTGCAAGCCTAATCTTTGTGCAAAAGTTGTTTTCCCCGAAGAGGAAGGTCCTGCTATTAATACCAATTTTACATTTTTATTTGCTGCAATTTCGTCAGCCATTTGTGCAATTTTCTTCTCATGAAGAGCCTCTTCTAACATTATTAGGTTTTTAATATCACCATTTTTTATAATATTATTTAGCTTATAAACTGTACTTACATCTAGTATTTGATGAATATCATTATATTCTTGTAAAGCCCAATGCAATTTTTTAGATTCTTTATATTCAGTTAAAACAAATGGATTAGTATGACTTGGGTATCTTAGTAAAAATCCACTATCATATTTCATAAGTTCAAATAATTTTACAATTCCTGTATTTATTGCAATATCCTCATAAATATAATTATAGTAATCTTCACAGTAATACATATTAATATATTCATTTTTCTCTAAATTCAATTGTAATCTTCCCTTTGAACTATCTTTTTTTTGATATAGTTCTTCTGCTTCTTTTCTAGTTAATATTTTATGTGAAATTGGTAAATCCTTCTTTACTATATCTTTCATCTCGTCTTCAACTTTTTTTAACATTTCAGTCGTTACTTCTGTATTATCTATAGTACAAAACATTGCATTTGATAATTGATAATTAACTCTTAATTTTGCTTTTGGATATAATTTTTCAAAAGCCATAGCCATTATAAAAATAAGAGTCCTACTATAAATTTTCATTCCCCCTTCAGATGCAATATTTATTAAAGATACTTTTCCATCTTCTTTTAATGCAAAATCTAGTCTCTCATATTCATTATTAAATTTAGCTCCTATTATAGGAATTTCACTTGTTTCTATCTCATTTTGAAAAGCTTCCTTAATAGTAATATTTTTTTCAAAATTGTATTCGTTATCTTTATATATAATTTTCATATTTACATTATGATGTATAAACATCAATCTCCTTCCTTTAGAAATTACAATAATTAGTATACCATACTTTAAAGCAATAAGTCAATTTGATTATTTAACTGCAAAAATACTGCAGCCTCAAAATTGCCTATATTAGGTCTTAAAAAAATTTTCATTTTCGAAAAAATCTTATATAAAAATTAATATTATATGGTTTTAAATACCAAATACAATGACTTTTTTTTCATGTATTTTTTATTTTTAAAAAA
>CAZUHD010000135.1:0-4523 GCA_964620415.1 uncultured Clostridium sp. | reverse complement strand
AGAAATTAATCTAGGACATCATTATTTTTATATTTATTATGGGTGACTAGTAACCCCAAAAGTAAATTTTGTAAAAAAATTTTTCAGGAAAATATTGCAAAATATTCCAAGGAATAGTATAATATAAAAGGTACATAAATAAAATAAATATAGAGGGGAAATAAAATGAAGTATATATATTTATTAAGGCAGGCATTGGTATATATTATAGTAATATATGGAATATATCAATTAGCAATAAGTCTATGTGCATTAGTAAAGTTTAAAGAAAAAAAATTAATAACAAATAAAAAACATAAATTTATGGCAATAATACCAGCACATAATGAAGAAAAGGTAATAGGAAATTTAATAGAAAGTCTAAAAAAACAAGATTATGATAAAGATTTATATGATATATATGTAATAGCTGATAACTGTACAGACAATACTGCAGAAATTGCAAAAGAAGCAGGAGCTATTGTATATAAAAGATTTGATGAAACAAGAAAAACAAAAGGATATGCATTAAATTGGTTTTTACAACAAAAAATAGAAGAAAATGCTGATTATGATGCTTTTTTTGTATTTGATGCAGACAACATTGTTGATAAAAACTTCATTAAAGTAATGAACAGAAAATTATGTCAGGGAGAAGAAGTAGTACAAGGATATAAAGATATAAAAAATCCAACAGGGAGTTGGATTTCGGCAGGATATGCTTTTTTCTATTGGACAATGCACAGATTTTATCATTTAGCAAGATATAATGTAGGATTATCACCATTATTAAATGGAACAGGATTTATGGTAAAATTTGATTTAATAAAAGAAACAGGCTGGGATACAGTTACCCTAACTGAAGATATAGAATTTTCATTAAAACAAATAATAAAAGGAAAAAAACTAGGATGGGCAACAGATGCAATAGTTTATGATGAGCAACCTGAAGGATTTGTAGCATCATGGAAGCAAAGAAGTAGATGGACTGTAGGACATATTCAATGTATGAAAACATATACAAAAGATTTGGCTTTAGCAGTAAAAAAGAATAAAACAATAATGAATTTTGATGGCTTACTATATATATTAGGAAGCATACCGATGTTTATACTTTCTATGGCTCTTGTATTTTCTAATGTTATAATATATGCGCTAGATTCAATGACAACGGTAGAATTTATAATGAATATTTTAAAGTTTGCTATACCAACTCTTGCATTTCCTATTTTTACAGCTCTGCTTACAATGTACTTAGAACATAAACCGATAAAGCCAATGCTTAAATATGTTTTAACATATCCATTATTTATGGGATCATGGTTATTAATAAACTTAAAATGTTTATTTAAACAAGATACAAAATGGGAAAAAATTGAACATATCCGTAATGTAAAGATAAAAGAAATAGCTTAAATTTTATGATGGACTAGGCTCTAAAATTTTATTTTAGTCCCAGTCCATTTTTGAAACATATTTAAATTAAGGGGAACAAAATTACATGAAAAAAGAAAAAAAGTTAGATTTAGTACATATAGCTATAATAGTATTAGGAACTATTTTTATATTCATTCCAGCTTTTCATAAAAACTTATGGTTTGATGAAAGCTATTCTGTCGCAATAGCAAACAAAAGCTTTGCAGATATATGGGTAATAACAGGACATGATGTACATCCTGCATTGTATTACTGGCTTTTACATATTGTTTATTTAATTTTTGGAGCAAATATTTTAATATATAGATTGTTTTCAGTTTTAGCGATTGTAATACTTGGAATAATTGGATATACACACATTAGAAAGGATTTTGGTCAAAAGACAGGTATTCTATTTTCTTTTTTAACATATTTCTTACCAACGATGTGCACTTACGCACAAGAGTTAAGGATGTATTCTTGGTCTTGCTTAATAGTCACATTAATGGCAATATATGGATATAGACTTTATAAATGTATTAAAAATAAAGATGATAAAGGTAAAATTAAAAATTTAGTTTTATTTGGAGTTTTTAGTATTTGTTCATGTTATATACATTACTATGCACTAGTTACAGCATGCTTGATTAATTTACTTCTTTTAATATTTTTAATTAGAAATAGGAAAGAAGAAAAGAAAACCTTAATAAGATTTTTAATATTGGCAGGTTTACAAATTGTATTATACATACCATGGCTTATTTATTTTGTAGGACAACTAAAACACGTTAGTGGAGGATTTTGGATTCATCTTTCATGGCCAAATACCCCTGTTGAAGCATTAAGCTTCCAATTTAGAAGACAATTAGATGGAACTTTTTCATTTGATTTCAATACAATTTTAGCATTAATAGTGTCAATATTAATGTATGTTTATATTGGAATAAAAATATATAAACTAAAAAAGGAAAAACAAGATATTAAGCCTTGTATTTTAGCAGGTGGGGTGTATTTGGGTGTTATAGGAATTATACTTTTGGCTTCTATAACAATAATGCCTCTTTTCTATTCTAGATATTTACTTGTAATGACAGGTCTATATATATTTACATTAGCATTTATTATAGCTAAAGAAAAAAATAAATACATAATTGGTTTGATTTGTGGAATTATTTTAATTTTAGGTGTAAAAAGTAATGTAGAGAATGTTAAATTAAATTATTATTCTGCAAATGCTGATGTATATAATTATATAGAAGAAAATATACAAGAAGGAGATATAATTGTTTATTCTAATATTGGAAATGGTGGAGTTATAGCTGCATATTTCCCTGAATATGAGCAATATTTCTTAAATTTTGATCATTGGGATGTAGAAGAAGCATATAAAGCATATGGACCTGGAATGAGAACAGTTACAGATTGGAGCTTTTTAGATGACTATACAGGTAGAATTTGGTTAATTGATTCTAGAGATATGGGATTATATAATATTTTCCCTAAAGAGAATACAAAAGTTTTACTTGATACAAAAGAAATTGATACAAAATATCATGAATATTTATATAATATTATGCTATTAGAAAAAAATTAATTGAGAGGAACTTAAAATATGTTTAAAGATATTGAAGTTTATGCCTTTGTTGGACCATCAGGCACAGGCAAAAGTTATAGAGCTCAAATGGTAGCAGCAGAAAAGGATATACATTTTATAATAGATGATGGATTGCTAGTACATGATAATAGTGTTATAGCAGGTGAATCTGCAAAAAAGGCTTCAACTAGGATTGAGACCGTTAAAAAAGCTTTATTCTTACATACAGAAGAAAAAAGTGTTATTCAAAAGGCTTTAAAATCTTATCATGTAAATAAATTACTTATTTTAGGAACATCTGATGGTATGGTAGAAAAAATAGTGGAAAATTTGGATTTGCCTAAAATTAAAGAAACTGTATATATAAATAATGTTGCAACAGAGGAAGAAATGAAAACAGCAAGGAAGATTAGAGAAACAGAAGGAAAACATGTTATACCTGTTCCTACTTTTGAAATAAAAAAGGATTTTTCTGGATTCCTTTTAGATCCTCTTCAGATTTTTAAATCTAAAGGAAAAGGAGAAAAGCCTTATATATCAGAAAAATCTATTATAAGACCTACATTTAGTTATATGGGAAATTTTACAATTTCAGATGCAGTATTTAGACAGATTGCAGAATATCAAGCTGAAAAAATGCCAGGAATATATAAAATCTTAAAGACAAGAGTTCAAAATGAAGGAGAAGGGTTAGCTATATATATGGAGGTATCTGTAATATATGAATCAGATATATACACAGCATTAAAAAATTTTAAAGAAAAAGTAATTAAGGAAGTTGAAAATTTAACCTCTATGAATGTAATAGATTTAACTATTGTTGCGAGAAATATATACATGCCAAAAGAGAATCAAGAAAATAATATTTAAAAACCCCTCTTAAAAGAGGGGTTTTGTTTGGTTACACAAATATTACGAAAATATTAATTTCTTATTGCAAATCATATAAATTATTGAACTTTTTATAAAAATGGTATATTAAGAGTTAATCAGTAATAGTTAATTTATCTAGCATTCAAAACTAATAAAATATGGATAATTATTTCAATACTCTCAAACTAGCTATATCCTTTTTGGTTAATCCAGTTGCTTGAATTATTTGCTATATTGGTAAATTCATTTCTAACAAATTTTTAGCTATTTCTATTTAAATTATACCCTTTAACATATTTGCTTCTATTTTAGCACTCCTTTCTTGGTTTCATTTTTTACTTGTATCATTTTGGGCAAAGCCATCCTATATAAAATACAAGTGGCATTATATATCACATTTATAAATATTTTTCAATTATTTTATCTATAAATTTCTTATATATTTCTCTTATTTAACAGTATATTTTTCATTTCAATTATATCATAAAAAGGAATATTAATACCTTTTTTAGCTAATTTTATTACATTCATAGAAATTTCAATAACTTCTGCTTTTAGAGTTTCTGTTATTTCAACATCTTGTGCTTTATTTTGATATTTGCTTTTTATGTATTCTTCAGTTGTTGGAAAAATATTTTGTATTAAAAAAGCCCTTTCCTTT
>CAZUHD010000134.1:0-4535 GCA_964620415.1 uncultured Clostridium sp. | reverse complement strand
AAATTTTTTATATTTTTTTACACACTTTTTACACATTATTTTAGCTTCAAAAAAAAAGATGAACCTTCTAAATCCAAAATGACAACTTAAAATTTCTCTAACAAAATGTATATTATTTACCTAAATATGTACAAACTTATAATAAAAATGTCAATATTAATATTGTAAAATTCATATTAATATTGTATAATACAAAAAGTTTTAACCTGAAAGGAGTATTAAAAATGGAAAAAACAATAGTAAAAGATTTATATAAAAACACAAAACAATTTGAAAACAAAGAAATTACTATAGAAGGATGGGTTCGTACAATTAGAGACTCTAAAACATTTGGATTTATTGAATTAAATGATGGATCATTTTTCAAAAATGTTCAAATAGTAATTTCAGATAGATTAAATAATTTCAAAGAACTTGTAAAACTTACTATAAGTTCTTCAATTAAAGTCACAGGTATATTAGTACTCACAGAAAACTCTAAACAACCATTTGAAATACAAGCAACTAATATAGAAATTTTAAATATATGTGATAGTGATTATCCATTACAAAAAAAGAAACACTCTTTTGAATATTTAAGAACGATTTCACATTTACGTCCACGTGCCAATACATTTTATGCAGTATTTAGAGTTCGTAGTGTACTTTCTTACGCCATACACAAATTCTTCCAAGAAAGAGGCTTTGTATATGTTCATACTCCAATTTTAACATCAAGTGATGCCGAAGGAGCAGGCGAAATGTTTAATGTAAACTCTTTTGATTTAGCAAATGTTCCAAAATTAGATGACGGAAGTGTTGATTACTCAAAAGACTTTTTTGGTACACCTGCACACTTAACAGTAAGTGGTCAATTAAATGTTGAAACATATGCAGCTGCATTTAGAAATGTATATACATTTGGTCCTACATTTAGAGCAGAAAATTCTAATACTGTAAAACATGCTGCTGAATTTTGGATGATAGAACCTGAAATTTCTTTTGCTGATTTAAAAGATGACATGGATTTAGCAGAAGATATGATAAAATATATCTTTTCTTATGTATTAGAAAATTGTCCAGAAGAAATGCAATTTTTCAACCAATTTATAGATAATACTTTATTAGACAGGTTAAATAATGTAATAAACTCTAGTTTTGCAAGAATAACATATACTGATGCTGTAAAAGAGCTTGAAAAACATAATAATGAATTTGAATTTAAAGTGTCTTGGGGTATTGATTTACAAACAGAACATGAAAGATATTTATGTGAGAAAATATTTAATAAACCTGTCTTTGTAACAGACTATCCAAAGGACATTAAGGCATTTTATATGAAACAAAATCCAGATGGAAAAACAGTTGCTGCAAGTGATCTTCTTGTTCCTGGAATTGGAGAAATAATTGGTGGAAGCCAAAGAGAAGAAAATTATAATAAATTAATAAATAGAATGAAAGAACTAAACATGGATTTAAATAACTATTTATGGTATTTAGATTTAAGAAAATATGGAAGCGTTGAACACTCTGGATTTGGACTAGGCTTTGAAAGAGCTATGATGTATCTAACAGGTATGCAAAATATTAGAGATGTTATACCATTTCCTAGAACTCCAAAAAACTGTGAATTTTAATTCACAGTTTTTTTATTTTGTTTTAAATTATAGGTTTCAATAATTTAACTAAATTCTCAAGTGAACAAAGGTGAACTTAAAATTAAAAAGCTCTCCTCAAAATTGCATTCTCAAAATTACATAACGCTATTGCCAAACAACTCAGTATAAATAATATTATAGAAACTACAAATAATATTTTTACCCATTTCTTTACTTTTTTAGGTTCTTTTTGTTTTTTTGCTTTTATTTTAGTTATTATTATAATACTTAACCCTGTTATCATTGATATAACTAATGTAATTTTACTAATCATATCAACATCAACTACTGACTCAACGCTAGCCTGCATATTACCCAAGACCTCTACATCTACCAGTTCTTCTGCAAAAACGTCATCCCTCATTATAAATGATATTACCAAAGAAGATAATCCAATTTTTTTCCACTTATCCAAAATACTATTTTTCAATTCATTTTTATTTGTGCCATTTTAGGATATTCATTTGTTTTCTCATTTACAACATTTCTTATTTCCATACTAATCAACTCCATTTCTTGTATTGGCTATTTCTTTTAATACAGAATAATCTTTGTTATAGTATTTTTGTATAAACATTTTTGAATTTTGTTTGTATAGCTTTTCTGCCATTTTATCTGATATTTCAATAACAATCTTTTCTAATTCACAAACTACTGGTGACAAACTATTTACATTCCTTGTTAAAATATAATTTTTACAAGCACAGGTATGTTTACATCTCTTATTAATAGCGCATTTTTTACAAATATCATTTTCTTTTCCAGAATTTCTTATTAAATTCACCCTTGCGTTTTCATCAATGCCATCTTTACAATTTCCGATAATAAAGTCTTTATTATAAACAAATTGCATACAAGGATAAAAGTTTCCATCTGTTCCTACATCTATAGTTTTCATTCCCAACATACAGTCTTCATTACAATTATATTCATCTTTTATATATGTACGTATTTTTTCATCTATTAATGGAATTTCTATATCATTTTCTTGTAGAATATTATCCGCATATATATCTGCTATTTTTTCGTATTGTTTTCTTATTTCAACTAAATCTTCATCTTTCCAATTTTGTGAATAATTAAATAATAAATTTATACGTTTAAAGCCTATACTTATTAAATATTCAACATTTTCGCTTAGATGGACTAAATTATTTTTAGTTACTACAGACATAGATATAGCTTCTCCAAACGTTTTCAAAACTTTTTTAGCATTTTTATAAACTATATCAAATGTACCTTTTCCATCAATCGTTTTTCTGTTCATATCTTGTATTTCTTTTGTTCCATCAATACTATAAGAAATATTAATAAATCTATTTTCTTTCATATATTTTATAAAGTCATCATCTAATAGAGTCCCATTTGTTGTTATTCCATAGTAAAATTTGGTCTTGCTTTTTAGTGAATTTATATATTTAATTGTGCTTTTTATTAGCTCCTTTTGTAGTAATGGCTCTCCTCCATAAAATGCAATTATTGCATATTTATGTTTTTTACTTACTTCATAATCTATTAAATTTTTTATATTTTCAAATGTAATAGTTTTATTTTTCTTAATCTCATAACAATAAGTACAATTTAAATTACATTTATCAGTTAAATGAATTACATATTCCATATCCATTTTTCAACCCTTTTCTCCTTAGAATTGCTGTATATTATATATTATACCATTTTTGGAGAAATTTTTCAAATTTTCTATTAGCTTTTTTACCATAAAAATGCCTGTTACACGAAATATCATGTTTATATAATTCATGCAAATGCTGATATAAATACATCTTCCATACATTATATAGTTATTATTACTTCATTGAATCCATCATTCTTTACATTTACACCATTTATGCCTATTTTTATGTTTATATTACAATAATATTACAAAAATCTAAAGTTTATTAAGTTTCCGTGACATTTCTTTAGTTTTTATTGAATTTTTTAGTAATTATTGTTATATTAAATATATAAAAATTAATAGAAGGAGGAATTATAAATGTCATCTTCAGAAATTAAGAAGGTAGCTAGAGATAGCTTAAAGGGAAAATGGGGAAAATCAGCTTTAATAGTATTTGTTTTTTGTATTGTTTATCTTGCCTCTGTTTTTGTTATTAACCTAATTTGTGGATTAATTGGTAAAGGTCTGTTATCAATATTAATTAGCTTAATGCTTAACTTATTCATATCTGCGCCATTATTTTTAGGAATTACATTTCAATTCATTAAATTAAGAAGGAATGAGAATGTAGGTGTATTTGATTTTTTCACTTTAGGATTTTCGAACTTTACAAAATCACTAAGAGTTATACTTTCTATGTTTGTAAAAATGTTGTTACCATTATTACTTAATCTTATACCTATTTTTATAATGCTTATAACATCGAAATTTCTTTCAAAACACCCTATAATTTTTCTTTTCGCATGTATAATTTTATTGATATTAAGTATTGCTTCTCTTGTTTATTTATTAATACAAGCACATTCTATTGCATTATCAATGTTGCTTGCTTATGATGAACCAGAATTAATGGGAATGCAAACTGTAAAGAAAAGTCAAGATTTAATGAAAGGCAATAAAGGAAAATTATTCTGTTTATATTTTTCATTTTGGGGATGGATATTTCTAGCATTAATTATTATAGGTTTTTGTTCATTATGGTTAAATACATTTTTGAAATTAGCATTGACGTTTTTAACATTTTTAACTTTAATGATTGGTTCATTTTGGCTAGCTCCATATATGCAAGTAGCATTGACTGTATTTTATGAGAATTTAACAAATAGAAATCCATTTATAAATAACAATCAATATGTAAACAACAACCCATACTTAAATAACAATCAGTACTCAAATAACAATCAATACTCAAATAACAACCAATACTCAAATAACAATCA
>CAZUHD010000133.1:0-4715 GCA_964620415.1 uncultured Clostridium sp. | reverse complement strand
AGTGTTATACCATTGTTGCAATAAAAGATAAATTGTTTGTGGAAGAAGTAGAAAGATAAATGAGCCATAGATGTAGATTTGCTATTTAATATATAATTTCTAAAGAAAAAAAGAAAAACTGTGTAAATTATTTTATACAGTTTTTTAATATGGCTTTTAATTTTATGTTGATTATATTATTAGGAGAATTAAATCCTGAAATAGAAATACCAAAGAAACAAGAAAGGAAAATATAAAATTGAATTAGCATATTTTATAAAAATAATAAACATAGTAAGAATTCACGAATTAAGTCAAGTAAATATATATTATACTTGGCTTATTAGGTATGTTCAAAAAAAATTAAAAAAGATTGATTTCTAAATAAAAAAGAGATAACAAAGCAATTGAAGATATTAAGTTTGAAACAGGTAATAAAATTATCTTTTGTTTAACTATTAAAACTTTTTTACAACAATATAAGTTTATAATTTATTAATAAATTTCCTTAAATTGGGAATACTGATAAATGGAAGGTGATTTTTTTGAGTTCATACTGGATAGATTCAGTTAAAGAAAACAAAATATATGATAAAATATCTGCTGATTATTCTTGTGATGTTTGTATAATTGGTGGTGGTATCACAGGTTTAACTGCAGGATATTATTTATCTAATTTAGGTTTAAAAGTAATTATTGTAGAAAAGGACTTGATTGGACATAAGACAAGTGGATATTCTACTGCTAAAATTACTTATCAACATAATTTAATATATGATCATTTAATTAAATCTTATGGTGAAAAATATGCTAAAGGCTATCTTGATGCAAATAAAGAAGCTATATCTAACATAAAAAATATTATTGATGTGGAAAATATTGATTGTGATTTTGAATATCAAGATAATTATGTATATACAACAAATCAAGAAGATTTAGTTAAAATAAATGCAGAAATTAGTGCTCTTTCTTCACTGGGAGAAACTTGTGATTTTGTAACAAGTTCTCCTTTACCTTTTAATATTACTGGAGCAATTTTAACTAAAAATCAAGCTCGGATTTAATCCTATAAAATATATGTATGGATTGGCAGATGCAATTACAAAAAATAAATCTATTATTTTTTGTAATAGTACTGTATCTAACTTCAAACAAATTAAAGATTATTATATTACATTTGTGAATGGTTATAAAATAAAGTCTTCAAATATTATTGTTGCATCTCATTATCCTTTTAAGAAGTTTTTAGGATTTTATTTTACTAAAATGTATCAATCTACTTCTTATGTTTTGGGAATTGACGTAAAAGAAAAACTTTTTGACGGCATGTATATTAATACTCATGAACCAATATATTCATTTAGAACTGCAAAGTTTAATGATAAGAGATTACTTATTTTAGCAGGAGCAGATCATAAAACAGGTTTTGCTCCAACACCTGAAACGTCTTATGATTCCTTAGAAAAAGTAGCAAAAAAATATTATCCTAAATCAGAGATTTTATATAAATGGAATACTCGTGATTGTATTTCCTTAGATAAAATTCCGTATATCGGTAATTTATCTTCATTTTCTCCAAATGTATATGTTGCAACTGGCTTTAATAAATGGGGTATATCTTCTTCAAATGTTGCTGCAAATATTATTAAAGATAAAATTTTAGGCAAGGAAAATAAATATAGTTTTGTTTTTGATTCTCTAAGATTAGAGCCTATTAAAAATAGATGCGAGCTAAAAAATATGGGAACTCAAGTTTTTAAATCCTTTATATCTAATAGAATAAATATTCCTGTAGAAATTATTTCAAAAATAAAAAAGGACAATGGTGCAATTATTAAAATAGATGATAAAACAGTTGGAATTTATAAAGATTTAAATGGGAAAATATATGCTGTTAATCCTACTTGTACTCATTTAGGTTGTTTACTTACTTGGAATAACCTAGATAAAACGTGGGATTGTCCTTGTCATGGATCTAGATATGATTTTACTGGTAAGAATATTTATGACCCAGCTTTTAAAGATTTAAAAAAATATAATATAGAATAAAAAAACTGGCAGAAAATAATTCTGTCAGTTTATGCTAATTTCTTTATAATATCTATTTCAATTTTGTTATAAATTCATCTAAAGTCATTGCTCCAATATCTCCATCTGTTCTTGAACGAACTCCAACTGTATTACTTTGAACTTCTTTATCTCCTAATACTAACATATATGGTACTTTTTCTAATTGCGCCTCACGTATTTTGTATCCTATTTTCTCATTTCTATCATCTAATTCTACTCTAACACTTTCTTTTTGTAGTTTTTCTATTATTTTTTTTGCATAATCTATTTGATTATCTGAAATAGTCAATACTTTTACTTGGACTGGTGCAAGCCATAATGGGAAAGCTCCTTTTGTTTCTTCTATCAAGAAACACATAAATCTATCAAATGTTCCAAGGATTGCTCTGTGAATTACAACTGGTCTATGTGGCTTTCCATCTTCTCCAATATACTCTAATTCAAATCTTTCTGGTAATAAAAAGTCTAGCTGACAAGTCGAAACAGTTACATCATGCCCTACAGCCGATTTTAATTGAACGTCTAATTTAGGTCCATAAAATGCTGCTTCCCCTTTTGCTTCATAGAAATCAATTCCTAATTCTGTTAGTATTTCTCTTAACTCGTTTTCAGCTTTATTCCACATTTCGTCATCATCGAAGTATTTTTCTTTATCATTTTTGTCTCTTAAAGAAAGTCTAAATTCATAATCTTTAAATCCAAAGTCTTTATATACAGAAAGTATTAATTCTACAACATTTCCTACCTCTTCTTTAATTTGGTCTGGTCTTACAAATAGATGTGCATCATTTTGACACATTTCGCGTACTCTCTCTAATCCACAAACACTACCACTATCTTCAAATCTAAAGTCATGTGCAAGTTCACCTATTCTTATTGGCAGATCTCTATATGAGTGCATTTTATTTTTATAAACTAACATGTGATGAGGACAGTTCATTGGTCTTAATACGATTTCTTCTTCATCCATTTTCATAACTGGGAACATATCGTCTTTATAATGATCCCAATGTCCAGATACCTTGTATAGTTCAGAGTTTGCAAGTGAAGGTGTATATACATGTTTATATCCAAGTGCAATTTCTTTATCTTGAATATATCTTTCTAAAATTCTTCTTACTGTTGCTCCATTTGGTAAATACATTGGAAGCCCTGAACCAACTAATTTATGTGTCATAAATAGTTCTAAGTCTTTCCCTATTTTTCTATGGTCTCTTTCTTTTGCTTCTTCTAATTTTGCAAGATATTCATCAACTTGACTAGATTTAGGGAAGGAAATTGCATAAATTCTTTGAAGCATCTTATTTTTTTCATTGCCTCTCCAATAAGCTCCTGATGATGATAAAATCTTTATAGCTTTAACTTTTCCTGTACTCATTAAGTGAGGACCTGCACATAAATCTATAAATTCACCTTGTCTATAGAAAGATATTTCTGCATCTTCTGGCAGATCATTTATTAACTCTATCTTATAGTTTTCTCCTCTTTCTTCCATGAGTTTAAGAGCTTCTTTACGATCTAATGTAAATCTTTCTATTGGTAAGTCTTCTTTTATAATTTTTTTCATTTCTTTTTCAATTTCTGATTTATCCTCATCAGTAAAATTATTATCTACATCAAAATCATAATAAAAACCTTCATCTATTGCAGGTCCAATTGCAAGTTTTGTTTTGGGCATTATCCTTTTTATTGCTTGAGCCATTATGTGTGATGTTGTATGCCAATAAGCTTTTTTTCCTTCTTCGGAACTTTCAAAAGTGTGTATTTCTAGTTTACAATCTTTTTCTAATACATATCTTAAATCAACAACTTTTCCATCTACGGTAGCACACGTTGCATTTCTTGCTAATCCTTCACTTATTTCTTTTGCAACATCATAAACTGATTTTCCACTTTGGACTTCTTTTACACTTCCATCTTTTAGTGTTAATTTAATCATAAAATACCTCCTTCTTTTTCCATAGAAAAAACTCCTATGGCTATTAATCATCCATAGGAGTGCTATATTTAGCACGGTTCCATCCCATTTATTTTACTTAATTTAAAGATGATATTAAATTTAAACGCTTAGCTTTTAGCTAAAAGAGGTAGTTTTTCAAATGCGTTTTCTAAAATTGGCTTTCAGCCACGACCAATTCTCTCTTGTAGTAACCTTCATTTTACTTTGTCTCTTATACGTTTCATATAATTTATATTTATTTTACATCGTTTTTACGGTTTAGTCAATACTTTATTTTTTAGAAAATTTTTCAAAAGTCACGTTTTTGAAATTTACAAGATAATTAAATAGAATTTAACGATATTTTTTACTTTAAAGAAAAGCTATGGGTTGTAATAGAAAAATTATAGTTTTAAGTAGAGTAACACCCCCCTCTAGACATGATATAATATTTAAAGTTTGACAGCTCTAAATATTAAATATGAGAAGAGAGGGGCGTAAGAATAGTCCATACACAAATATTTTAGCACACACGACATGAGAACGCAAGTGCTAGATAGCATTTATACCAAAATTATTTAAATTGAGCAGAGTAAAAGCATTGTCGAATAATAAAAGTTATTGTATAATAAAAAAGCCTTTTTCCAAGAATTAGAAAGGATAACGAAAAAGTAATGACATTGTATAAGTTAATCTAGTAATTAGTTGTATTATTGATACTTAATAT
>CAZUHD010000132.1:0-4727 GCA_964620415.1 uncultured Clostridium sp. | reverse complement strand
TTTAGGGGGATGGTATAATGAAAAAGAAAAACATAAAAAATATTGGAACTATTTTGGTATTTATTGTATTATTTGTGATGTCAATGCTAGTAATAACAAATATAGGTTTTAGAGTTTTAATTAAATTAAAAAATTTAGTGATAAATTTTTTTGATAGAGATTCTATTGTAGAAGAAGCAGATATTAATTGGAAAGAAAGATATCCAATAGAAGGTGAATATCAGGAACAAAAAAGTAAGGTTGAAATTTTAAAAGATAAATTATATAACATAAAAAAAGAGATAGAAGATGAAACATCACAAAATATGATTATGTACGAAAAATTTGTAGAATGGTCATATTTATATGACAAAATAATAGGATATACATTAGTTTCTAATAACAATAACAATTTAAGGATAAAGATTGGAGATTATTGGTGTAAATTAGAAGTAACACCAGATTCTTCTGTAGATATAGAAGAGAAGATAAAAAATATTAGAGAATTTAATGGATATTTAAAAGATAAAGGCATTGACTATATATACATACAAGGCCCACATAAAATAGAAAAAAATAGTAAAAATATTTCACCAATATATTATGATAAAGCAAACGTTTATGCAGATCAATTGCTAAATGGAATTAAAGATGAAGTAGACTATATGGATTTTAGAGAAATTATAAAAGAAACAGGAGAAGATTATTTAAAATTATTTTTTAAAACAGATCATCATTGGAAACCAGAGACAGGATTTTGGGCAACAGGAAAAATTATAGATAAGTTAAATAATGATTATAATTACAAAATTGATAAAGATACAATTTGTAATATTGGTAATTATAATATAAAAGTATATGAAGACGAATGTTTGGGATCAGATGGAAGATATGTAACTTTAGCCAATTGTGATATGGAAGATATTTCTATAATAACCCCTAAATTTGATACAGATTTAATAGTAGAAATTCCAGAAATAAAATTCAATAAAAGAGGAAATTTTGAAGAAACATTGATTGATGATAGGTGGCTAGATATTAGTACGAACCAATATAATAGAAATCTGTATAGTGCGTATTGTCATGGAAATAGAAGTATAATAAATATTTATAATAAAAATGTAAATAATGGAATTAAATTATTAATAATAAAAGATTCTTTCGCAAATGTTGTTAGTCCATATTTAGCTTTAGGTGTACAAGAATGTTCTATAATAGATTTAAGATACTTTGATGGAAGTATAAAATCATATATAGATGAATATAAACCTGATATGGTAATTAACCTATATTATCCAGGAGTGTTAGGAAAAAATGAAATGTGGACATATAAATAAAAAATGTATAACAAAATAAAACAAAGAAACAAAGAATTTTGACATTTCTTTGTTTCTTTGTTACAATGAAAATATGAATAAAAAATAAAATCTTGAATATAATAAAAGGAGGAAAGATTATGCCAGTTATGGAAAGGAAAAATATGAAGATAAAAAGAATATCTGTTTCGGAAAAAAGACAAATAACTATACCAAAAGAATATTATGAAGCTTTAAAAATAGAAAATGAAATTGAATGTAGTATGTTAGATAATTGTATAATAATCAAACCTGTAACTGAAAACAGTTTAGATGAATTCTCTGAATATATTCTTAAAGACATAATTAAAGAAGGCTATAAAGATGAAGAAATTATAAAAGAGTTTACAAAAAGAAGAAATGAGTTAAAAAAAGCAACACAAAAATTTAATCAAGATATTGATAAGCAAGCCAAAAATATAAACGAACTACCTACATTTAAAGATGTATTCGGAGAAGGAGATGATAAATAGTGTATGAAGTAAGATTTTTACCTAAAGCTGAAAAAATATAAAAAAATATAAAAGAAATTTGATAGTGTATTAGAGAAATTTATAATCCTAATTTCAAATTTAAAGTTAATTCTAAAATTAGAAAAATCAAATTATTTAAAAAATCGATAGTATAGATAATGTAAAAAAGATGCCCACCTTGGGTGGGTATAATTATTTTTTTAGTGGTACTATCTCAAGAGTACAGCCTACAGCTTCTAATATTCTAAATAATGTATCAGTGTTTGGAGATTGTTTACCACTTTCAAATCTTGCTATTGCTGATTGCTTTAACCCTGTCTTTTTTGCTAATTCTTCTTGTGTCATATTTGCCTTTTTTCTCGCTTCAATTGTAGCCTTTAATAATTTTGTTTCAAAATTTATTCTTGCTTCTTCTTCTGGTGTAAGCTCTAATTCTTTCTCAAATTCATTCCAAGTTTTAAATTTTTCACTCATTTTTCACCACTCCTATCTCTTATTGGTCGCAATTCCCATATTTCATCATCAAGATGTTTTATATATGGGATAAACCTTCGTCTTTTAACAATCTTATATATGACATTATCTTATCAAATTTTATTCTATTATCTTTATTGTTTTTACTTCTTAATTCTAAGATGTAGTCTTCAATTTCACTTTCTCCATTACTTTTTTGTTCCTTCTTATATTTTTATTATAACATTTTTGTTATAATAAATCAATGCTAAAAGAAATAAAACACATTAAAAAAGAATAGAAAAGAAATGTCAATATTTAAGTGTAGATTTGGGAAAAATAATAAACAAGTATAAAATTGAAGATAAAATTAAAATGAGCTTTATTTGTAGATTATTTAGAAAGTTTAAGAATACGAACATTAAAAGCATTATATTCAGTTTATTAAAATATAAATTGTGCCAAACTCGGAAGTAAAAACTTGCCAAACTCGGAAGTACATGATATAATATAATAAATATAACATATAAGAAAGGAATGAGATCAAGTATGAATAAATATATGCCAAGATTAGTTGACGAAATGCTAGAAAGAAAGCTTAAAATATATGGTGCGGTTTGTATAGAAGGATGTAAATGGTGTGGAAAATCAACTACTGCAAAGCAACATTCAAAAAGTGTTTTGGAACTACAAAATCCAGTTACTTTCGAGAATAATATGGCAATTGCAAAAACAAGACCAGATATATTATTACAAGGCGAAAAGCCAAGATTAATTGATGAGTGGCAAGATGCCCCAATGATTTGGGATGCAATAAGATATGATGTTGATAATACAGGACTTAAATCACAATATATTTTAACTGGTTCTGCTAATCCAAGAAAGGATAAACCAAGACATACAGGAACTGGAAGAATAGTAAAATTACTAATGAGACCAATGAGCTTATACGAATCTAATGACTCTATTGGAACAGTATCTTTGAAAGAATTGTTTGAAAAAGATGTTGACATTAAGGGTGTTAGTAAATTAAGATTAGAGGACATAGCTTTTTTATGTGCTAAAGGAGGATGGCCTGGAGGAATAGATTTTCATGGAGAAGATTCGTATACAATAGCTAAAGATTATTTAGAATCTATTATCAAAAGTGATATAAAGACTGTTGATGGAATTGAAAGAAATGAAAATAAAACAAGATTAGTTATAAGAAGCCTGTCAAGAAATATTTCAACAACAGCTAATTTATCTATAATAAGACAAGATACACAGACCCAAGAAGGGGATATTAGCGAAAAAACTATAGCTGATTATATAGATGCTCTAAAGAATTTATATATAATTGATAATGTTGAAGCATGGCAACCTAGAATAAGAAGTAAAACAGTTATAAGAACATCAGAAAAAAGAGAATTTGTTGATCCATCAATTGCAATGGCATCATTAAGAGTAACAGATAAAGACTTAATAAAAGATTTCAAGACATTTGGACTTATATTTGAAAGTTTATGTATCAGAGATTTAAAAATCTATTCTCAAAGTATAGATGGAGATGTATATTATTATAGGGATAAAAATGGATTAGAATGTGATGCAATCGTACATTTAAATAATGGAAAATGGGGTGCAATAGAAATAAAAATTGGCTCGAATGAGGCTATAGAGGAGGCAGCAAATAATTTGAAAGCATTTCAGAATACAGTTGATTTAGAACAAATGAATAAACCTTCATTTTTAATGGTGCTAACAGCGACTGAATATGCATATAGAAGACAAGATGGTGTATATGTTGTTCCTTTAGGAACATTAAAAAATTAAATAAGAAAAAATTAAGTTCGAATTTAAGTATAGACAAAGCTGTAGTATTTCATAGCCATATAAATTAGAAAATTAAAAATCAGGGGGGAAGGTATCAATTTGGTACTTTCCTTAATATTAAGTGTGTTTTTTGATTAGGTGCTTATCTTTCAAAATTTTAATTTTTTTTATCAATTAACTTGCAAACTCGGGGTTCAATCAATACAAGGGTGTATTTTATTTTGACTTTTTAGGAAATATTTGCTATAATTTGAATTGCAGAGTTATATAATTTTGGAAGGAGAACATTTGAATATGAAGAAGTTACCATTTGGAATAAGCAATTATGAAGAATTAGTGGCTAAAAATTGTTACTATGTTGACAAAACTAGATATATAGAAAAGTTAGAAAATTTAAATAACAGTAGGCTAATGTTTTTAAGACCAAGAAGGTTTGGAAAAACATTATTTACAAGCGTATTAGAAAATTATTACGATATAAATAAAAAAAATAAATTCCAAGAACTGTTTGGGGAAACATATATTGGGAAAAATCCAACACCTTTGAAAAACAGCTACTATATTTTATATTTCAACTTTTCTGGAGTTAATACTGACACAAGAGAGAAAGTTGTAGAAAATTTTTATGATGAAGTAAAAAGAGGTATAAGAA
>CAZUHD010000131.1:0-4728 GCA_964620415.1 uncultured Clostridium sp. | reverse complement strand
AATTTAGACAAAATAAAAAGCATACAAAAATTAAAGAAATACACAGTTGTAGCAGTTGTAGACGAACTATATGTTGATGAAATTTAATGAAATAACAAAATATAAATATTCATATAAAAAATAAAAGCACACTAATTAGAGAGAGCCAAAAGCTCCCTCCAATTAGTGTACTTTTATTTTGGGGCTGTGAATTGTAACAAAAGATAAGTTTGTTTATGACTAATTTTGATTTACCCATTGAAAAATCAGGAAAAATGTTATATAATATATTGCTAATTTAGGAAAATAAAAAAGGAGAAAACAATGGTTATAAATAAGAACCTAGCAGAAGAAATATATAATAATGTAGATGATAATAAAATAAGAGAAGCAAAAAAATATATAGATGATGGTAGAGTAAATATTATAAAAACTGATTACCAAAATCAAAATAATTTTAGCATAAAAGCGATTGTTGAGGATGATTTTGGAGAATTTGAAGTTAATATTGATGTCAAAGAAGGAAAAATAGATGCTATATCTTGTGACTGTGATGCTTATAAAGCCTATTCTTGTGTATGTGAGCATATAGCCGCGGTACTACTTAAATTTGAAAAGACAAAATTTTGGGAAAATGATTATAAAGAAACTTTAAACATAGTAAATACACAAAGAAAAACTGATAAATTCAAATATAAAAGTTTTACTAATTTAATAAATACACTTTACAATGAAGAATTAGAGGGATTAAATTCAGATGACATTGTAAAATTAGCTGATAAAGATAAAATAAAAATAGAAACAAAAATAATATATGATAAATTCACAAATGAAATGAAATTAGAGTTTAAAATTGGTAAAAACAGAATGTATAAAATAAAAAATTTACCAGAATTTTATACAAAAGTTGTAAATAACGAATATGTCAAATATGGAGAAAAACTTGAATTTGTACATAATAGACAAAATTTTGAAAAGGATTCTCAGGATATACTTGATTTTATTTTAAGATATGCAGAGGTAATGAAATATTCTAATTCAAGTGATAGATATGGATATAACTATGTTTCAACAACAAATAAATCAGTAATTATATTAGGTGAAAATGCTATGGATGAAGTATTTGACATCCTAAAAAATAAAAAAGTTAATTTTACTTATGATTGTATTAATACATATATGGAATTTATAGAGGAAAATCCTAAAATAGAATTTGAATTATCAAAAGTAAATGATAATGAATTAATTTTAAAGCCAAATATAGATGTATTTAAAATAGCAATATTAAATGGAAATAAATATGTTTATTTACTAAATGAAAATAAATTATTTAGATGTAATAAAGATTTTTCTGATTCAGTTTTAAAGGTGATATTTGCATATAGAGAAAATTATACTAGTGAAATGGTATTTCCAAAAGAAGATTTAAAGGATTTTTATTCGATAATAATGCCTAAAATTGGAAATGTAGTTAAAATCCAAGGGATGTTAGATAAAGAAATAGAAGCTTACAAACCTCAAGAATTAGCTGTAAAGGTATTTCTAGATTTCGATGAAAATAATTATTTAGTTGCAGATATAAAATTTTGCTATGGTGAAGAAGAATTTAATCCTTTACAAGAAAAAATAGAAGTAAAAGCTTCAAGAAATGAACTTCAAGAAAATAGAGCTTTAAGCAGATTTAAGAAAAGTGGGTTTATGTTAGATGTAAATCATTTAAGACTTATTTTGCCAAATGATGACAATATATATGAATTTTTAACACAAGATATAAACCTTTATATGCAAAAATTTGAGGTTTTAGTTACGGATAATTTTAAAACAAAAGAAATTAAAACACCAAAAATTGGTACTATTGGCGTAAAAGTAGAAAATAATTTATTAAATATTGATTTGAGTAAATTAAATGTATCAAAGGAAGAGATAGAAGAAGTCATGGAAAAATATAGACAAAAGAAAAAATTCCATAGACTAAAAGATGGAACATTTATAGACTTAAGCCAAAGTGAAGATGTTGAATTTTTAGATAAACTATCTTCTGGAATGGGAATAGATTATAAAGATTTAAACAGTAGCTCAATCAAACTTCCTGTAAATAGGACACTATATTTAAATGAATTATTAAAAAAATTTAATAATACTAAAATAAATAAAAATACAGAATATAAACAAATAGTTGATAATTTAGAAAAAGACGATTTAAATGATGAGATAGAACTTCCAGATTGTATGAAAGGGGTATTAAGAGATTATCAACATACAGGGTATACCTGGCTTAAAACACTTGATGATTATAAACTTGGAGGAATTTTAGCAGATGATATGGGGCTTGGTAAAACAATTCAGGTATTGGCTATGATTTTAGACTATGTAGAAAAACATCAAGGGTGCAGAAAGACAAGCATTGTAATATCACCAAGTTCACTTGCTTTAAACTGGCTTGCAGAAGTTAAAAAGTTTACTCCAAGTTTGAATATAAAAGTAATATCTGGAATGTCTTCTGAAAGAAACAAGATTATTTCGGAATTAGAAAAGTATGATTTAGTTATAACTTCTTATGATTTATTAAAAAGAGATATAAATTTATATAAGGAGAAGAACTATAATTTTAAATACATAATAGCAGATGAAGCACAATACTTAAAAAATTATAATACACAAAATGCAAAAACAATAAAATCTTTAAATGGAGAAACAAGATTTGCATTAACAGGAACACCAATTGAAAATTCTTTATCAGAACTTTGGTCTATATTTGATTATATTATGCCAGGATATTTGTTCCAATACAAAAGATTTAAGAATTTATATGAGTTACCAATTGTAAAAGATGATAGTGAAGAAACTATGTCAAGCTTGAAAATGCTTATAGAACCTTTTATTTTAAGAAGAACTAAAAGTGAAGTTTTATCTGAGCTTCCTGCTAAAACAATTACAGTATTAAATAACACTATGGAAAAGGAACAAGAAAAGATATATATGTCATATTTAGTTAAAGCTAAACAAGAGGTAGCAAATGAGATAAATATTAGAGGATTTGAAAAAAGCCAGATAACAATACTTACAGCATTAACGAGATTAAGACAGATTTGTTGTCATCCAAAACTATTTATAGAAGGATATGAGGGAGAAAGCAGTAAACTTGTCCAATGTATGGAAATAATAGAAAATGCAATAAATGCAGGACATAGAATATTATTGTTTTCTGGATATACATCAATGTTTGAAATAATACAAAAAGAACTTGAAAAAAGAAATATAAGATATTTTAAATTGACAGGTGCTACAAAAGTGAGTGATAGAATAGCATCTGTGGATGAATTTAATCAAAACCCAGACATAAAAATATTTTTAATATCATTAAAAGCAGGAGGAACAGGATTAAATTTAACAGGAGCAGATGTGGTTATACATTATGATCCTTGGTGGAATGGTGCAGTAGAAAATCAAGCAACAGATAGGGCATATAGGATTGGACAGAAAAATAATGTTCAAGTTTATAAATTAATTACAAGTAATTCTATTGAAGAGAAGATTTATGAACTTCAACAAAAAAAGGCAGAGCTTATAGATGGAGTATTATCAAATAAAGTTTCATTTATTAGTAAACTTACAAAAGAGGAAATTATAAAACTATTTGAATAAAAGTTTTATAAAAAACTTGCCAAATATTAAAATTACATATATAATGGGAATACACAATAAAATTTGAAAAGGAGGAAACAATATGGAAATAAAAGTTTTGGGAAAAGAACTAAAGGTAACTGATGCAATAAACGATTATGTAGAGAAAAAATTAGACAGAATTGATAAATACTTCGACAATGCCTCATCTGAGGTTACAATAAGAACTGAAAAAAATGAACAAATTGCAGAGGTAATGGTTGTAGCAAATGGAGAAAAATACAGAGCAGAAGCGGAAGAAAAAGATTTATATGCTTCTCTTGATAAAGTAGTTGATATTCTTGAAGGACAAATTAGAAAAACAAAAACTAAAAAGGAAAAAATGATGAGAGATGGTTCTTTAAAAGATATGAATAAAGTACCTGGTTCTGTAAATGAAATAAAAGATGAAATCTTAAAATATGGTTTTTATGAAATAAAACCACTTGCTCCAGAAGATGCAATGCTTAAATTACAAGAAAGAACAACACATAATTTTATGCCATTTATAAATATTGATACAAATAAGGTATGTGTAATTTATAGATTAAAAGATGGTAAAAATTTTGGAATAGTTGAACCAGAAGGATAAAGTAAAAAAATAAGCACAGTATTAATATTCTAATATTGTGCTTATTTTATGCTAAATAAAGAATGGAATTTCTCTATGTTATTACTATGATCTGTAATAACAATATAATGAATTCAACTATAAATTCTTTATTAGCAGATTGATATATTTTTTTTCTTTTTTTCAAGTTTAAATTTTTATCTTTTTTAATTTAATTTAATTTAATTTAATTTTATTCCATTTATATCAAAATTTTATTATTCTTTTTTTCTTTAAATCAAAATAACAGGAAATAATTTTATAATAATAAACTAACACATATCAAATAAATCACAAAAATCTATAAAATATTAGAATTAGGATGTTGTTTTTCCCTAAGCAAATCTGCTAAATAAAGAATTTATGTTTACATTATAAAACATTTTTTGTGTATTGTCAATAGCATTGTGAAAAATTTATGTAAAAATTTTATGTAAAAAGATGCAATGCGTTTAATTATGCGGAAAACAAATGCA
>CAZUHD010000130.1:0-4835 GCA_964620415.1 uncultured Clostridium sp. | reverse complement strand
GCCAAAAGCTCCCTCTAATTAGTGTGCTTTTATTTGGAGGCTGTGAATTGTAACCTTTTAGATAAAAAAAGTTTAAAATTTTGTAAAATAATATTGAATTTTAAAATTTGTAATGATATACTTTTTTTCAAAGTAATACTAAATGAAAAAAGTATGAGAAAAATAGAAGGTACATTTATGCATAAGAAGTTAAAAGGAATATTGTTAATAATATTCTTAGGAATATTTAGTTTTTCTTTATATAAAGTAGTTGATTATTTTGTAGAATTAAATAAAAGTATAAAATCCGCAGATGATCTCATTAAAAAAGCAATAGTATATGAAGAAAGTGATAATAATGAAGAGGAAAATGAATACAAACTTCCTTTTACAGTAGATTTTGAAGCATTGAAACAACAAAATAAAGATGTAGTAGGATGGCTTTATTCAAAAGACACACCTATCAATAATCCTATTTTACAAAGTAATGATAATGCTTATTACTTAAGGAAACTAATAACAGGAGAATATAATCATGCTGGAAGTTTATTTATGGATTATAGAAATGATCCAAAAATGCAAAATTACAATACTATAATATATGGACATAATATAAAAAATGAAACTATGTTTGGTAGCTTACAAAAATATAATAATCAAGACTATTATGAAACTCATAAATTAATGTATTATTTTACACCTGAACAAAATTATTTAATAAGAATATTTTCTGCATCTACTGAATCAGTAAATTCTAAGATATATACGTTAGGTAATTTAGCTCAAAGTATAATAGACAACGCCATAAAAAAATCAAACTTTACAAGTGATGTAACTGTAACAGAAAATGATAAAATTATAACACTTTCAACTTGTTCTTATGACTATGATGGGGCAAGATATGTTGTACTTGGAAAACTAGAAGAAATACCAAATTAGTGATTTTTAATTTAATATTTTATATTTATATAAAATATTAAATATAAAATATATTATCTTGTTAGTAAATAAAGAAATCTAACAAGAAGAAAGAGGTAAAAGATGAAAACAAAAACTAAAAAACTTATGCTACTAATATTAGTTGTCGCAGTTTTAGTAACAATACTTCCAGTAGGAAAAATATTTGCAAAAACAGATAACACACCTGAATTTACAATGACCCACAATTTAATTATGAAAAGAGATGAAACTTCTACATTAGATGTGACAGTTGATGAGAAGTTAAGCTTTAAGAAATTTTCAACAAAATTGGACTATATGGATGATGCACTTCAAATTACAGATATTGAAAAAGGAGATGCTTTACCAGAATATGCTAATTTTTGTGTTTTCAAAGATGTTGACAATACTAAAATAACTGGATTTGAAATTACAAGCAGTAATGGTGAACCAATTGAGATTAATGCGGGGGAGATCGCAAAAATTAATGTAAAAACTGATGATAATGCTCAATTAGGAAAATATAGAATCGCATTGAATGAAGCACAATTATTAAATGACAATGATCAAGAAATGAATTTTATATCAGTACCAGGAAGTGTAATAATTGTTGAAGAAGGAACAAATCCTGACAAAGCCGAATTTAATATGGTTTACAACCAAAGAATGTTCCCAGGAGAAGAACAAACTGTTTCAGTTAAAACCGATGATAAAATGGAATTTTATTATATTATGACACAATTGTTATATGATAACAATATAGAAGTGCTAGAAGTAACAAATGGAAAAGACTTACCAGAATTTGTAAATGTTATTCCTGTTTATGACAAAATAATGAGTAAAATTATTGGATTTAGTATTTTTAGTGAAGACCAAAAAATTACAATAAATGAAAATGCAGAACTTGCAAATATAAAAATAAAAATACGCCCAGAAGCTGCGCCAGAAAAAACGAAGTTTGAAATTAATTGGGATCATATTCTTAACCAAGACTGGAACGAAGTAATATCAGATAATACAATTGCAGATATTGAAATTATGCCACAGGTTACAACACCATCCATACCATCAATAGAAAAAGCATATATACAAATGAAAAGCACTAACCTTTTAGTAGGAGAAGAAGAAAAAGTACAAGTAATAGTAGAGCCAGAAGAAGCATCAAACCTAATAAATAAAATAGAATATACATCAAGTAATCCTGAAATTGCAACAGTAAATGAAGACGGCACAGTAAAAGCAATAGCACCAGGGAAAGCAACAATTAAAGCTGTAATAAATGATGAATTTACAAGTGCAGTTGAAGTGACAGTAACTGATCCTGATATTCCAAATACGAGCGATATTTCAATTGAACTATTCGTAGTCTTTATGGTTGTATCAGCAATTGCAATTGCTTGTATAATAATAACAAAAAATAAATAATTACCAAATATTTTATTATTTATTAAAAATCCGTCTATTTGACTATCACAAGTCTTTAGGCGGATTTTGTTTTCATTAATTAATAGTTCTTCTCTTACACCATTATAATACTGACAACTTAAGAAAATATGAAAATCTCGATATTTTTATAGTTTTTTTATTAATTTATATTAGTTCTAGTTAAGTTTTAATTTCAAAATATCTAAAAAAAAAATAAAAAAGCAAGAAGGATTAGTGGAAAAGGCAATTAAGGCTTTTATTACTAAATTTTTATAGTATTTGAAATGGTACAAAAAATATGATAATAAGAATTTTGAACTTTTATTTTATACCATCTAAATAATCATTTTTCTCTTAAAGTAAATTAGCAAAATTAGAAATATAATTAGTGAGTAATTACTTTTTCCAGTGAAGGACAAGTCATTCTTTGATGTTGCTAGGGCTTCTCTACCATTACTTGGTTCATTAGTTGAACCTCCACTAGAAGAATTTCTAAAATTTGCCTATTAGAAAGCGCTATCGCCATAGAACATTCCCTCTCAAAGCCATAATTGAAAATATAAGCTGTCGCCAAAGTCACCACCTCATGGGAAATGTATTTCTCATTTTCATCATCTGGTTTCATATATAAATAATATGCTTCATTTATGATGTTACAATCTACAATGCCAAAATAAGTACAAATTCTTGTAATATAGCTATAATTCAAATTTAACAGATAAAATAATTTAGTTTTGAAAATGTTAAAGAGAATATTGACAAAAAAAGTCAAAATATATTACTATATATTTATAATAAACAAAGAGGAAAATTTAAAATGTTTTGCAATAAATGTGGATCCTCAATTAACAGATAATGCCGATTTTTATATTCCATAAAAGAAAACAAATTAATACTAACATGGCGTAATGTTAAATAAAAAACTTATATGTGCGTATATTGGTAAAAAGGCTAATACAATCAAAAAGGGAGGTTTTAGTATATTGGGATTTGGTTATAAATGTATTTAATTAATACTAGTTTCTTCTGTAGATTATTATACACTTTACTATATTTTGCCTTATATAAATAAGACCTAACAAGAAAACCCTAATGCAAATAAAGAACAATTGTTAAGTCTAACACAAAATAAAGGTGGTATATCAATATTGGTGCTACTATATACGCCATAATAGCAGTTTTATTGTTTATTTTTGGACTTTGAGGAGGTAATGTTTGATATGTCGTTTCATATAATTAGAATTCGTAAATATGCTCCAGTTATGCAATTTATAGGATGGTTTTTATTTATTATAGGAATCATAAGTCTTATTAAACAAATATCTAATTTAAAGAGTTGGAACTCTATAAAAGACAATTATTTTAAACAATATGTATATAGTGAATATGGAACATTATATTATGAAGCAAGCGGTAAAAGAATATATTTACAAAAGATTTATAACACTGATCATAAAAAAATTCCAAATAATCAAACAGTTTTAATGTATATTAATAAAGACAATATAAACGAGGGAATTTATTTTGATTTGAATGATTCAGTAGATAATAACATAATAAATCCTCTAGCAGGCATACTTATGGGTTTATTTATAACATTACTGGGATTTTTTTTGATACAAGATTCTAGCGAACTAAAAAAGGGTAAATATACCACAAAACCAGGTTTTTTACTTTCTCTATTTTTCTTTGTAGGTGGAATTGCAATAATTGTTTTTCAAATACATAATATGATAACTTATTCTAACTTAAAGTCACAAAACAACACAGCAACAGCAACAATATATTCACAAATTTTTAATAAAGAGGCCACAGACACTTACAAACCTGTAGCATACTATTATGTAGATGGAGAAAAATATATTTATGTTAATAAATATTATGAAAAAGGTACTTTAAATAATGTATTAGGTGATACTTTTGAAGTATATTATGATAAATCAGATCCTAATAAAGCAATCAAAAATGGAGATAAGTTTAATCATTTGGCTTTAATTTTGGGAATTGTTTCCACTTTGCTTTCTTTTCCATTTATATTTTTGAGACATAAAATGGATAAAAGGCTAAAAATATTTCTAGAAAATGTAAACGAACATTATCCAGAATGGAAGAATGGAAGGTATAATTAAACATAATTATATGGGTGAAACAAGTCTATTTCATCCATATAATTTTTTTCATTCTAAAATGCAACTTTTAAATTTATTTCCGCTTTATTTTAGATTTATATCTTTTTACCTTAATTATTTATTTTTGCCTTTATTTCTCTTAATTCTTAACCTTAGAGAGATACATCAATTTTTACAGCTTTACAATTCACAAAACCAAAATAAGTACAAAATTTTTGTAATATAGCAAAAATCCAAATTTAACAGGTAAGATATATAGAAGAATTTTAGTTTTAAAAATATCAAAGAAGGTGTTGACAAAAAAAGTCAAATTATATTACTATATATTTATAATAAACAAAGGAGGAAAATTGAAAATGTTTT
>CAZUHD010000129.1:0-4869 GCA_964620415.1 uncultured Clostridium sp. | reverse complement strand
AAAGAATTAATGAATTAACAGAACATTTAAAAGTTCACAAAAAAGATAATCATTCAAGAAGAGGACTTTTAAAAATGGTTGGAAAAAGAAGAAATTTATTAAACTATTTAGCAAAAAAAGATATAAATAGATATAGAGAAATCGTTGAAAAACTAGAGTTAAGAAAATAAAAAACGGGGGCATATTTATTTTGCCTCCATTTTTTCAAGTATATGTATAAAGGAGAAAATTATGTTTAAAGTTTATGAAACAGAACTAGCAGGAAGAAAATTAAGCATTGAAACAGGAAAAATGGCAACACTTAGCAATGGAAGTGTGCTAGTAAAATATGGTGATACAACTGTAATGGTAAATGTTACAGCATCAAAAGAACCTAAAGAAGGGATAGACTTTTTCCCATTGTCAGTAGATTATGAGGAAAAACTATATTCAGTTGGTAAAATACCAGGATCATTTACAAAAAGAGAAGGAAAACCATCAGATAAAGCAATATTAACATCAAGAGCAATTGATAGACCTTTAAGACCATTATTTCCAAAGGATTTTAGAAATGATGTAGTAGTTGTTGCAACAGTTCTTTCAGTAGAACAAGACAATTCACCAGAAGTTGCTGCAATGATTGGAGCATCATGTGCATTATCAATTTCTGATATTCCATTTGGAGGACCAACAGCTGCTGTAAATGTAGGATTAGTAAATGATGAAATAATAATTAATCCAACAGAAGAACAAAGAAAAGTAAGTGATTTAACATTAACAGTTGCAGGAACTTATGATAAAATTGCAATGATAGAAGCTGGTGCAAATGAAGTATCAGATGAAACAATGCTAGAAGCAATAAAAAAAGCACATATAGAAATCAAAAAATTATGTGAATTTATTTCTAAAATAAAAGAGGAAATTGGAAAACCTAAATTCCAGTATAAGTCATTTGCTGTAATTCCAGAAATCTATGATTATTTAGATCAGAATTTTAAAGATGAAATGAAAATTGCTGTTACAGAAAAAGATAAACAAATTAGAGACGATAATATAGAAAAATTAACTGAAAAAGTAATGGAAGCTTACCAAGAACAATTTGGAGAAGAAAAATTAGAGGAAGACAAAGTAAATATTGGAGAAGCTTTATATAAGCTAGAGAAAAAAGTTGTTAGAGATATGATATTCTATGAACACAAACGTGTTGATGGAAGAAATTTAGATGAAATAAGACCACTTTCATGTGAAGTTGGAATTTTACCAAGGGTTCATGGAAGCAGTTTATTTACAAGAGGACTAACACAAGTAATGTCAATTACGACTTTAGGTATGATTAGCGAAGAACAAGAATTAGATGGAATTGATACAGAAACATCAAAAAGATATATGCATCAATATAATTTCCCTCCATATTCAGTAGGTGAAGCAAGAGCATCACGTGGACCTGGAAGACGAGAAATAGGACATGGTGCATTAGCAGAAAAAGCATTAGTACCAGTACTTCCATCTGTAGAAGAATTTCCATATTCAATAAGAGTTGTATCAGAGATTCTATCTTCAAATGGATCAACTTCACAAGGAAGTATATGTGCTAGTACACTTTCATTAATGGATGCAGGTGTTCCAATAAAAAGACCAGTTGCTGGAATTTCAACAGGATTAGTAACAGATCCAGAAAATCCTGATAATTATGTAATGCTTACAGATATACAAGGAATAGAAGATTTCTTTGGAGATATGGACTTTAAGGTTGGCGGTACAGAAAAAGGTATTACAGCTATACAAGTTGATATTAAAGTTGATGGTTTATCTTATGATATTATCAAAGAAGCTTTTGAAAGAACTCATAAAGCACGTTTATATATTTTAAATGAGATAATGTTACCTCAAATTGCAAAACCAAGAGATGAAATATCAGAATATGCTCCAAAAATTATAACAACAAAGATTAAAGCTGATAAAATAAAAGATGTAATTGGAACTGGTGGAAAAGTAATAAATAAAATTATTGAAGAAACAGGTGTAAAAATAGACATTAGTGAAGAAGGACAAGTATATATATATGGTCAAAATAGTGAAAAAGCTTATGAAGCATTAGATATGATCGAAGACATAGTCAGAGAAATAGAAGTAGGTGGAATATACTATGGAGCTGTAACAAGGATTACTTCTTTTGGAGCATTTGTAGATTTAGGAAATGGAAAAGAAGGATTACTTCACATTTCTAAAATAGCTAAAGAACATATAAGAAGAGTTGAAGATTATATTTCAATTGGCGAAAAAGTAACTGTAAAAGTAACTGAAATAGATGATCAAGGCAGAATAAGTTTAGCTATGAATGAATTAAGGGAAAAGAAAACAGAGCATAAAGAAGAAACAATAGATAAAGCAAAGAAAGAGAACATAGAATAATAAAAATAAGGAGTGTAGAATGCCTAATATGCTAGCGGTAAATACCAATGAGTATGCAATAAAATTGGATAATTTTGAAGGCCCATTAGACCTACTTTGCAAGTTGATTGAGAAAAATAAAATGGATATATATGACATTAAATTAGATGATATTACGGATCAATATATTGAACAACTTAAAAAAGCTGAGGAGTTAAATTTAGAAGTAGCTAGCGAATTTATAAATATGGCTTCTACTCTTTTATTTTTAAAATCTAAAAAGCTTTTACCTTCGTCTAAAGAAGATGAAGAAGAGATTTCGGAAGATGAACTTATAAAAAGAATTATTGAATATAAAAAATATAAAGATATAACTGTAAAATTAAGACACAATTTTGAGATATATTCAAACAGATTTTATAAGACACCTGAAAATATAGAACTTCCAAAGCAAATAATAGATGAAAATTATGAAGAAAATATTATTCCTAAATTGTATGAAAAGTTATGGAATAAAAATAAACAAAAAGTGAATGATGATGCAAAAAATATTGAAAAAATAGCTATAACAGATACTTATACGGTTATATCTAAAGTTAAACAAATGTTTAAAGAATTAATAAAAAATAAAAGTTTTGTATTTAATAAACTATTTTCAATAAGCAAGTATAATAAACAAGAAGTTGTCACTGCATTTTCAGGATTATTGGAACTTTCAAAAAGAAACAAAATTGAAACAAATCAAGAAGAGCTTTTTGGTGATATAAATGTAACAAAAAAAAATATTAAATGAGAAAAAAGGAGCAATTTTCATAATGAATTTTGCTCTTTTTTGTTATCAAAATAAAAAAGGCGAGCATTAGTTAATACTCACCTTCAAGAGATCGGTCAGGTTGCGACCTTACCCGATTTCCGCCATGGAATAGCGGAAATCAGAAGCGATACAATCAAGAACCACTTCATTCCGTCAAATCCGACGGAATTACCAACAACGGCATACACTACCATCATCAGTGTCGGTCTAGACATGACTGTTAATGACCTCATAAATGAGGTCACAGTTCGTCCACCGAACTTTAGCATTCCACTGAAGCTTCCGTCGTCGTGGACGTCGGACATAAGTCCGAAAAACCGGAATGCAGCACGGAGTCCATAGATGACCCACAGAGCCCCGCAAAGAGCCTCATTGAGGTTTTCAATCTGATCCATCGTCACAAGGACGATAGAGATGGACAACGCAATCAGCCATGAGAGCAATCCGCTCTGCCGCACCACGTACTGCTGAAGTTTTTTCATGAAAAGTTACCTCCTATTTTTTCTGTATGGACATTGTCCAATATATATTAATTATACCATATTATGTAAAAATAGTCAAATAAACATAAATTAATTACATAATAAGTTACATTTAAAATAATAGAAAATTTACATCAAAACTATTGCAATATTTTAATAGTTGTTATAGAATAAACATGTTATAAAAAGGATACAATATAATAAATAAACGTTTATTTTTTTTAAGGAGGAATTGATTATGTCAGTAAAAGTTGCCATTAATGGTTTTGGACGTATAGGACGTCTTGCATTTAGACAAATGTTTGGAGCAGAAGGATATGAAATAGTTGCAATAAACGATTTAACAAGTCCTAAAATGCTTGCACATTTATTAAAATATGATTCAGCACAAGGAAGATACGAAAAAGCAGATACAGTAAAAGCGGGAGAAGATTCTATAACAGTAGATGGAAAAGAAATAAAAATATATGCAGAGGCAAAAGCCGCAGATCTTCCATGGGGAGAAATAGGTGTAGATGTTGTTTTAGAGTGTACAGGTTTTTATACATCTAAAGAAAAAGCTATGGCACATATAGAAGCAGGAGCAAAAAGAGTTGTTATTTCTGCACCTGCAGGAAATGATTTACCTACAATTGTTTATGGAGTAAATGAAAAGATTTTAACACCAGAAGACAAAATAATATCAGCTGCATCATGCACTACGAACTGCTTAGCTCCAATGGCTAAAGCTCTTAACGATTATGCACCAATTCAATCTGGTATAATGTCAACAATACATGCATATACAGGAGATCAAATGTTACTTGATGGACCACATAGAAAAGGAGATTTAAGAAGAGCAAGAGCAGCAGCAATGAACATAGTTCCAAACTCTACTGGAGCTGCAAAAGCTATAGGATTAGTTATTCCAGAATTAAATGGTAAATTAATCGGATCAGCACAGCGTGTACCTGTACCAACAGGATCTACAACAATATTAACAGCTGTAGTTAAAGGTAAAGATATAACAGTAGAAAGTATAAATTCTGCAATGAAAGCAGCAACAAATGACTCATTTGGATATACGGACGAATTATTAGTATCTTCTGATGTTATAGGTATGAGATATGGTTCATTGTTCGATAGCACACAGACAATGGTTATGCCTTTAGGCGATGATTTGTATCAAGTTCAAGTCGTATCATGGTATGATAATGAAAATTC
>CAZUHD010000128.1:0-4902 GCA_964620415.1 uncultured Clostridium sp. | reverse complement strand
CCTTTGATAAAATCTTTTTTCATCTTCTGTTAATAAAGTATACTCTTTTTCACTAATTTCTTGTTTTCTAGTTTGTACTGCAAAATATGTTTGTGCAAGAGCAATAACCTTTTTTCTAGGATCTCCATTTTGTGCTATTAAATAACAGGCATAACGAGTTAATTTATAATCTTTGATTACAGTTTCTGCATTGTTAGCACGTTTTGACAACTTGTCGACATCGACAAAATGTTCAAGTGCACTAATACCACTGTTTTTACAGGATTTCTTTGCTTTATTTATTACATTTTCAAATTTTCTCCATTCTTTATAATTTAAAACAGTTTGCAATTCTCTTGCATACCAATATTCAACTCCATCTTCGTCAATATGTTTGATGCTTTCAAAAGTTTGATCGTTAATTTTTTCATTCATAAGAACACTTCCTATCTTTTATAAATATTTAGTTCTTACTACTTATATTACTATTTATAAAACTATATCTATTTTTATATAGAACTATTGTTTGTATTTTATATTATTTTTCTTTTTCTGTCAATATTTTTGACTAATATTCAAGAAAAATTTTACATTTCTTCAAATAATTTACTTTGATATTTGCTTCGTTTTATGTTAACATATAATTAATGATATCTAAATGTATTTATAAAGATAGGGGACTGTTTATGAATAAAGTTAAAGATTTATTTAAGAATTTAGATAAAACTGATTTAAAAATTATGAAAATTGGATTAAGAATTTCTTTTTTTATTATACTGTTTTCTGTATTTTTACTTTGTATTTATCTGCGATTTGTACATAGTATATTTTTATATAACATAGCAATAGCAATCTTCAAATTAAGTACATATATAGGTATCGAATTTATAATTTGCGGTATTGTTGTAGATACAATAAAAAAAGAGCTTGAATAATTTCCCCCTTAAAAAAGAGTAGCTAAAACTACTCTTTTTTAAACAGAATATATTGCTCCTAATAGAATACAAAGTATAACAAGAACAATTCCTAAAATAACTGTCCATTTTTTTTGCTTACCTTCTTTGGTATTACCTTTATTTTTTTCAAAGAAATTATTAGCTGTTGTTCCAGTAATAGTTGAAGATAAACCTTCATCTTCTTTAGATTGTACCATTGCAAGAATTATCAATGATACACATACTATAAAATAAATTACAATAAAAATAGTTTTTACTATTTGCATTTATTACTCCTCCCTGATGAATTCTTATTTATCGTTATCTTTTTTTACTACAATTTGTTTTCCATTATAGTATCCACAAACTGAGCATAATGTATGTGGTAGAACAGGCTCTCCACAATTTGTACATTTAGTGTATTTTTGTGTATCTAACTTCCATGTTGATCTTTTAGTATGAGTTCTAGCTTTAGACCATCTTCTTTTTGGTTGTGCCATCCTTATTCCCTCCTCTTGTTAATTATATATATGTTTTATTCCATATTTCCAATTATTCTCAAAGTCATACTTATTGATTATACATTCTTTTCTTTAATTTGTCAATACACAGCAAACAAAAAGGTCAAGATAAAATTATAAAATTAGTTTTATGATTCTTGTATCACTTGGTACTATTGTGTTTTACGATTATAAGTATATAAATATTTTTTATATGCTTTCTAGTTTTTTATAAAAGTCTATCTCATTGCATTATAATTTGCATTAAAGAGTCAAAAAATCCATCAATTGCTTTTAATTTTGGTTTTACTCTTATTTTTATTTTTGCCTTATCTAAAATATCTTTTAAATACATTTTTGTTTCTTCATCTCTTACATATATGCACTTTGGTCTTCCTATTTTAAAGAAATACTTTATTAACAAATTTACCGATTCTAATATATAATCTTCTTTATTATCATAATCGTTTTTATTAATCAAATCATAATCTATCATTAATTCAGATTTTCTATCAGCAATAAACCTAGCAATTGGATAATACGGTCTTCCATCTAGTTCCTTATTTTCTTTTATTTTAATCGGTATGCAATTTAAAAATTCATATTCAAGTTCCATTTCTGTTTGTGGTAATTTCATTATTTCATTTTCAAATTTTGTTTCTATTTTAACTGTAGGAAGTTGTCTTTTTGGTATAATTAATGGAGCAGGATAATTTACATATAGTTTCGTTTTTTCATCATAATGTCTTACCAAAGTTTCATTATTTTCAAAATCAACTTCTATACCTTCATCTATAATTGCTCTAAACATCATATAAAAATTTTTTAGAGCTTTTATCATTATTTTTACTTGTTTTATATCAATAATCCATGGTTCATAGCCCTTCTCAAAATTTTCAAAAGAAATCCATGTTCCCCTAAAACTTAATCCTAACTCTTTAATTAATTCTCTATTTTTAGGCAAAGTTTCTTGTCTATTTGCAAAATTACATGTAATACATTCTTGATAATTTATTAATTCATAATCAGGGCATTGATCTCTTTCTAATTCTAAAAATCCGTAAATTTGTTCATTCTGATAAACTGCTATAGCTTTATGTAGTCCAGCACGACCCATTACACTACAATAAAAAACTTTATTCATCGTCTTACTTATATATACTAATAAGTCCGTATCCCATAAATATTTCCATGGTTCTAATTCTTGTATTTTTTTAGCTACATCATATAATTCTAGCCACAATTCTTTATCTTTTAACTTCATTTATTCCTCCTATTCTTCATATTCTAAATTATTATCATTACACCCTCTATTACCATTTTTACATCATTCTTAAATTTATCATCTTGGGTTTTCAATATTTTATTTAATAATAACATAATTTTAAGGCTATTACAATACATATTAATTTTGTTTTAGAATAAATTCATAAAATATTAAAATATTACAAATAAACAAACTATTGTAACATTTTATGAAATTACTCAGTCCTTATTTGCATATCTTGCTTTTTTATAAAATATATAGTAGAATAGACTTAGAAAAAAAGCAGCTAAAGAATTAGTGATGATTTTGGATTTACAGAAGAAGATATGAACAAAATTTATGAAGACTTTGAAATATCTGATGAAAAGGAAGAAATCAAGAAATGGTATGATGGCTATAATATAGGAAATACTAAAGATTTATATAATCCTTGGAGTATTTTAAATTATTTAACTGATAGAAAACTACAACCATATTGGGTAAATACAAGTTCAAATGATTTAATTAAATTAATATTAAAAAATAGTACATCAGTTAAGGCTAAAATAGAGACTTTATTAAGAGGGGAAGGGGTAGATGTTCCAATAAACTTAGAAACAATAATAGTTGGAATTGAAAACAATGAAGATAATATATGGGGATTAATGCTAAGCACTGGTTACTTAAAAGTTGTAGAAAATTTAGGAGATAGCTATTATAGAGTAACATTTCCTAATTATGAAATTAAAGAATTATTCCGTGATATTGTAAGAAGTTGGTTTTTAAATAAAGTACCAGGAAATACTTTAAAAGAACTACTTGCTGATTTAACTAACTTAAGACTTGATGATTTTAGAAAGAAGTTTCAAATATTAGTAAAAGAAATGTTTAGTTATATGGATGTAGGAAAAAATACAGCTGAAAACTTTTACCATGCATATGTACTAGGATTGCTAGTTCGGATTAAAAGACACATACTATGTCAATTCAAATAGAGAATCAGGATTTGGAAGATATGATATTTTATTAGAGCCATTTGATAAAAATGGAAATAGCTTTATAATGGAATTTAAAGTTTTTAGAGAAGGAAAAGAAACATCTATAGAAGAAACACTTGCAAATGCAAAAAAACAAATAGAAGAGAAAGGCTATGAACAAAACCTAATAGAACGAGGATTTAAAAATATTACTAAAATTGTATTTGCATTTAAAGGTAAAGAAGTTAAATTAGAAATATACTAATAAAGAAGAAATATTGAAAACTAATAATGAATACTTAGAAGAATAAGAAAACATATGTTTAATAAAACTCGCAAGAGCAAGGGAACAATTAATAATGTAAATGTAGCCCAAAATTAATAAATCAATAGAGGTAAAAATGTTTTTAAAAATAGTAGTAATTGCTTTGATTATTCTATGGTGTGTTATTATATTTTTACTTTCCAATGCAACTGGTGATAAGTCAACTAGAGATAGCGAAAGGATTATAAGTAAAATATACAATAAAATAACACATAATAGATTAAAAACACAAACACTTGAAAAATTAAATATTATTTTAAGAAAATGTATGCATGCAGTGGTCTTTTGTATATTAGAGATATTGATATTTTTATGCTTGAGAACATTTGGAGTGCATAATTGGAAACTTTCTATAATGTCAATAGTATTAGCATCTTTATATGCGTGTTCTGACGAATTTCATAAAAAATTTGTGGAAGGAAGACATTGTGATTTTATAGAAGTATTAATAGATATAGTAGGAGCTTTTATTGGAGTAATATTAATGAATTTAATTAATATTTTATAGTTCATAGTTCATATTTATATATAAATATCCCCATTTTGGGGTTATTTTTTATATTTTTTTATATTATTTTATAACCTGAGTTTGACAGGAAAAATATGAAAAAAAAGCATTAGTAACATTGAAAATAAAGAGATTGGTAATCTCGAATTCTTTAATGATATAGAAGAAAAAATGCAATTTTGATATCAAACTCTGGAAGGTCACCCTACCTAAACTTTCTTGAACAGCACACCAAAAAGGTGGGTATTTTTTTTATAAACATATTTAAAATACGAAATTAGCTGTTTTAATTAGCAAATATTTCCAATATTTTATATATTAATGAAATTTATTAAATAATATAGATTTTGAATTTTGAAAAAAGCCGAAACTTAAATTACACGGCAATTTAATAAATTCTGGAATTTTTGTAATATTAATGTAACATTGTTA
>CAZUHD010000127.1:0-4944 GCA_964620415.1 uncultured Clostridium sp. | reverse complement strand
TAACAAATAGTATAAAATATACTCCTGATGGTGGATTAATAAAAATATATGTTGGGTTTGTATATAATGATGCTTATATAAAAATAATTGATAATGGAATAGGTATACCAGAGCAAGATTTAAATAGAATATTCGAACGTTTTTATAGAGTTGATAAAGCTCGTAGTAGAGAACATGGAGGGACAGGACTTGGTCTTTCTATTGCTAAAGAAATATTAGATAAAAATGGTGGAAGTATTGATATAAAAAGTGAAGTTGGAAAAGGAACAGAAGTTGTTGTTAAAGTTCCAACTAAGAAATAATTTTATACTTATAGGAGAGACAAATGCTAGATATATTAAAAGATACACTTGCCGATACAGTGAAACTACTGCCTTTTCTATTTATAACATATTTAATAATGGAATATATAGAAAATAGGACAAGTGAAAAGGTAAAAGATAAAATAAAGAAATCAGGTAAATTTGGACCTGTAATTGGGGGACTTCTTGGAATAGTACCACAATGTGGATTTTCAGCATCTGCAACTAATTTATATGTAACAAGATTAATATCTATTGGAACACTTATGGCTGTATATTTATCTACATCTGATGAGATGCTTCCTATATTTATCTCAGAAGCAATTCCTATAAATATAATACTTAAAGTACTTGCAATTAAACTTGTTTTTGCAATTGTTTTTGGATTTTTGATTGATTTTATTTTTAGAAAAATAAATAAAGGAAAGGTACAAGAATACCAAGACATATGTGAAGATGCTCACTGTGGATGTCATGAAAATGGAATTTTAAAATCTAGTCTTATTCATACATTAAATATAATAATATATATTTTTATAATAACTTTAATAATAAACATTGTAATTGCAAATGTAGGGGAAGATAGGATAGAACACTTTATTGAAACACATGTCGCTTTAGGACCGATTATATCAAGTTTAATTGGACTTATACCAAATTGTGCAGCATCTGTAATTATAACTAATTTATATTTAAAAAATGTATTCGATATGGCATCTTTGATTTCAGGATTACTTACAGGAGCAGGAGTAGGACTAATTGTGTTATTTAAAATGAATAAAAAGCATTTAAAAGAAAACTTAGTAATTACAGGATTATTATATTTTATAGGAGTAATTTCTGGTTGGATTATACAAATTTTTATATAAAAAAACTCAAGTTAGAATTTATCTAATTTGAGTTTTTTCTTTTTTCTTTCTTTTTTATTTTTTATTATCCTTTTTTCTAAAGTCAACTACAATTGAATCACCATTTTCAACTAAAAGTTTAGAATCAGTATATTGAACTGGATCAAGTTCTTCTACGTTTGCATTTGCATAACTTTTCTTCTCAGAATTTCCAGCTGAATCATTAGATATTATATCTCCAGATAGGTATTTACTAAAATCATATTTTTTACCATTATGTTTTTCTTTATATTTAGAAGAAATGAAATTTGTTGTTCCTTGACTGTTAAGCGATTTTCCACCGTCTGCAACTAATTTATAAGCTATATCTTTATCTCCGAAGAATTGTAATTGACCAGCTCTAACTTTATTTGTCCAGTCATATTTGGCACTACCGCTAGGTGCAGTTTCATTTTTACCAAAATCATATCCACGTGTAATACTCCATTGTTTCCATTGACCAATTTCCTTTTCCCACCATTGAAGTTCATCAATAGGGGTAGAACCTCCTGTGAAAACTTTACTTGAACAGTTTGTAAGTATAGTACTATTAAATTTAGCCATTGCTTGAGAATTTTCACCTTTTGGATCTGTAACATTTGTTACACCAGAAACACCAAACATTGAAATACTTTGTGCAGAAATTGTTGTTCCAACACAGTATTTTCTATACATTGTAAATATTGTTTCTGTATCTTTTGTTAAATAGTCTGGAAATTCATCTATGTATAGGTAGTGAGGAATACGACTGCTTTCATTTCCAGGACGTCTTAATACTGCATTTTGCATCGAAAGTAAAAAGAATAATCCTAATGCTGAACTAACAAATTTTCCAGTTTCTCCTCTTCTTGTACATACAAAAATAAATTCACCATTTTGTAATGCTTTATCAAAGTCTACATTATTATGTCTATTACATAATATATTTTTTACTTTTGGAGAACGTAACAAATTCTCTAGTCTACCAGCAATGTGAAATGCGTATTTTTCCATATTCTCTAATCCACGAGAATTAGGGTAGAAATTCTTTTCAAAAAATGTAATTTGCATATCATAATCACTTGCAATTTCTTCATCATTTTTAAGAATTTCACACATCTTTTGAACTAAATCAAAGTTGTTTAAAAGTTTTAGTAAATCTTCCATATTAGGAAGTACACCATTTGTCATTTTAGGATAAACTAATTTTAACAAAATAGTTAAATTTTCTAATATTTGAATAATAGTATCTTCAGATAAGTTATCACCTTCAATTGATTTTATTCCATTTAATGTTGATGAAATTGTGATTGCAATTTTATTAGGGTCGTCATACACAAATGGATTTAGACCTTTTGTTTCTGCGGTATTTAATGGATCTATTAAGGTATATGGTATATTATAGTTTTGACATACATCAATCATTTTTTCAATACTTTCATTATCAGGTGAAAGATATGTTACACCTATATCTCTAAATACTGTTTTTGGTGAACTTGAAAGTACCATTTTTTGTATAAATGTTTTAAATAATGATTCTTTTCCAAATGCTGGTGTAAGCATTCCTAAATTAAAATTGTCATTTAAATATTCATTACTATACGGACCTGATATTGTTGCTATTCCTGTTTTTAATGCTGTAAAGCCAAGTTCTTTAGATGCTTCTTTAAAGAAAAATTTTTTCTCTATATCTTGTGCTATCATTGGTTCAAATATTCTTGATGTTTTACCAGTACCTGAGCCACCACATACGAGTAAAGACCTATATCTACACCTTTCACCAAATACTGCTTTTTTGCCAGTATAAATGTCATTAACGAAACTAACATCACAAGTATATGCGGTATGTTTTAATGATTTGTCTGATAAGTCAATTCCCTTGTAATCCCAAATAGACTTTATCATGTAGTTATTATCATTTATTCCAAGTAAGATTTTCTTTACAATAAATGGATATAAAGTAACTAAAGGTAAGTAAAGAGCTATTGCTGAAAATGCTTGTCTTACTAAATCTGGAAATTCTGTTATTATATTTGCATAATTCGGAACAGATAGCAGTAATAACCAAAGACCAGAATTTAGCCATTGATTAAACATTGATATTGCTATTATATATATTGCAATTAAATATGTATAAAATAATGTTACTTTACGAGCCCTGTTGTCTGCAAAACTTGATGCCGCTGCAAATGCGTATGCAAGCGCAGGACATGCTAAGGCTAATGTGTATTTAAATGCACCCCAATAAGATGAACTAATTCCTGTAAATATTAGAAGTAACATCTCTACAATTCTGTCTATACAAATATAGAAAGTTATTAGAGTTAGTATATATGCAAAAAAAGTATTTCGATTAACATTTAATTTTTTTAATAATTTATCTATTAATTTCATCATATATTTAATACCTCTTTATAATTAAACATAAAAGTCGATATATATATTATCCTACAAAATGAGAAAAATTACAAGAGAAAAGAGTGAAAAAGTGGAATTTATTTATTTTTGTTTGTTTTTGTTATATAATTGTTTTTAATATGTTATAATAATTATAGAAATATTGTACATAATAATCATATAATATATAAAGGAGGTATAAAGATGGTTGATGAAGCTTTCAAAAAAAGAGCTAGTAATTTAGTAAAAAAAGCTAAAGAAAAAGGCTTAATAAAAACTTATAAAGAATTTTGCAAAACCAATATTGCTAAAAAAACAGCATTATCTAAAAAAGAGGCTGCCTATTATACTTCTATGAATAAAGGAGATGTAAAATAAAAGATGAAAAGATATAGCATTGGTGACATAGTTTTTGTATCAAACTATACATATAAAAATGGAAACAATGGACAAAACCATAGTTTTGTAATAATTGATGATGGACAAGCTATTGATATAAATTATTTTGGCTTTTTGCTATCTTCTAAAACAGAAAAGGTGACATTTCCTTACAATGAAAAATTAAATAAAAATAATACAAATAATTCGCGTGAAAATAGTATTGTAAAATGTGATGATTTAATAGAAATAAGTGAAAATGACATACAATTTAAAATTGGTGTGGTTTTACAAGATGATTTAAACAGATTCCTTGATACATACGAACAATATCTTGCAGATATATAGCTATTCAAGTGCAATTTAACAATAATTATTAAAAAGTTGATTAATTCATCTTCTTGTTTTTTTAAAGTATTTATTTGATTTAACAATAAATGCTCATTATATTTTAAGTCTCTATTTTTTAGATAATTCATCATTTTTTATTACATATTTCAATAACATTACACAAATATTTCAACGCATATATTGAAACGTAAGGCAGCTATTTAAGTCTTTTAGAACTTTACAACTATATTTTATTTTTCCTATCCTTATTTTTTGTTATTAAAAAATCATTTTTTCTGTTAAATTTTGATTACAGATATATTACAGAGAATTTTTACCTATTTGGGGGCTGTGAATTGTAACAATTTCGTTACAATTCACAGCCCCCAAATACTTCAAAATATCAGTAACAAGCTACTTTTGACTTTTTAAGTGATTTTTGTTATAATCATTTATAAACTTATGTTTAATTTTGGAAGGAGGGCAATTGAATATGAAAAAGCTGCCATTTGGAATAAGTAATTATGAAGAATTAGTTGAAAAAAATTGCTATTATGTTGATAAAACGAAATTTTTAGAAACATTAGAAAATTTAAATAATAGCAGAATAATGTTTTTAAGACCAAGAAGGTTTGGAAAAACATTATTTACAAGTGTATTAGAAAATTATT
>CAZUHD010000126.1:0-5120 GCA_964620415.1 uncultured Clostridium sp. | reverse complement strand
ATCATTAAAATCTCCTCTAGCATAAGAGCCATATAGAATGATTTTTTTTATTCTATTTCCAAGTAGTTCAGTTACCTGCGTTATGAAATCTTGTATAATATTGTTTATTTTTATTGGTATCTTAGACATTTTTCTTCCTCCTTTATTAAGTAGTATAGCATATTTGAATTTATTTAGCAATACAAAATAAATAATCATATTTTATCTTACATCTCAGATAATTTTGTTGTCATTAATTTATATAATTCAGTATTCTTTGGAAATTTACTTACAAATGGAATTAGTGAACTACCTATTTTATCAATTTTTTCTAGCATTTACGTTAGTAATGTAACCATCTGTATACCTGATATATTTAATAACCTAGCAAGTTCTACTCTGTCCGTTGATGCTTGATTTAACATTATAATAAGCTCACTATTTGCAAGCATTGTTCTTGTTGTATAACTTTGTATCTTCTACATTTTGAGCAATATCCATACAATATGCTCCATATTTTCTAATTCTTTTCCATAATGTAGATAAAAAATTTGCTGAATATATTTGTTGAAATAATAAATATATTTCATCATAAAAATCCACGGATTTTACCCGTGGATTTTTATTAATTTTAATATTTTCTCTTTCTAGCCGCTTCTGACTTTTTCTTTCTTCTAACACTTGGCTTTTCATAGTGTTCTCTTTTACGGACTTCTTGAAGCACACCATTTCTGGCGCATTGTCTTTTAAATCTTTTTAATGCATCTTCTATATTACCATTATTAACTTTAATCTCTGACATTTATTATTATTTCCCCCCTTCCAGTCATACAACAATGTACGTGGGATCTCTTCTTATTAGGTATATTATACCTCTATCCAATATACTACTTTATTATACCTTATAAGTATAAGGGTTGTCAAGCATAATTTGTAATTTTTCAGGGTAATTTTTCAAGGTAAATGTGAATTTTAGTTACAATTCAGGTATGAATAATTATTGATATAAAGCAATTTGGTAAATTTTACCAAAAATAAAAAAGTTCAAAACCTTTTAAATCACTAATTTTACTGAATTTATTATTTTAACGTTTTATGTTTATCAATAATCCTATTTAATAATATCTGCCACCCAAAGCTCTTTTAAGAAAAATCATTACAAAACAAAAAAAGTGAATTAAATAAAATTTTAAATTTAATTTGTGAAAAATTATTTGATTTAGATATAAAATATAATGTTACTATAAATCCATTAGTTGAAAATCTAGAAGTTTATATTAAATATAAGGATTGTTCTTTATTATTTGAAAATATAGAAAAGGATGGAGTAGTATTATATGGATAGAGTGTAAATTTTAATCAAATGTCCACATAATTTTTTATTTTTTTTTGACACTAAAAAATACAACTCTATATAGAGTTGTATTTTTTATTTTATTAAATTGCTTCTTCAGCATTATCTTCTTGAGGAACACTACTTATTTCATCATCATTTTTCTTTACTACTTCTAAACTTCCAATTGATACTTCATAGGCTACTTTTTTAACAATTGTTCCATCTTCATATTTCTTCTCATAATTTCTTGATTGGATTCTACCTACTATTTTAACCTCTGTTCCAACTTCAAGGTTTTGACAGAATTTAGCATTTCTTCCCCAAGCAATTGATGGAATATAATCAGATTTGTTATAAGCTCTATTCACTGCTAGTAATATGTCAGCTATTTCTCTCCCAAATGGAGTTTGTCTATATATGGGTTTTTTACATATATAGCCTACTAAAACAACCTCGTTTGTAACAGTATCTTTTTTTGCCAATTCAGATTCATTGTCACCTTCTTGCTCTTCTAGCTTTTCAATGTCTTTAGCAAAAACGGTAAGTATTAATCTGTTTTTTTCGTTTTCATAACTATTATAAGATCTAAATTGTCCTTTTATTAATAGTTTGCTTCCAATTTGTATCATTTCATCATTTATTAATCTTTCTGAAACTGTTACTGGTATAATATCAGCATTTCCACTTAAACGTGGTATTGAAAGATCAAACGAATAAAATCTTTCTCCATAAATTTCGTGACTGAATGTTTTTTCAGATGTTACCTTTCCAACTAATGTTAAATAGTTGTTTTCTAAATAATTTGTATCCAATTTTTATTCCTCCCTATTTCTTTTTAGATTTATCTACAGTAGCTCTTTTATTTTTAGTCTCAAAATCTCATTTCCTATATTATACATCACTTTTTTAACTTTGTCTACATAAATAGTTAATTTTTTCTAAATTTTTTTCAAAAATTCACCATAAATCTCAAAAATTGTAAAAATTACAAGAACATTATATAATTTTTTGATATTATTTTTCTTAATTTTAATATCAGTTTCTTGTTCTTCTATAATTCTACCATTTACTCCTTTAATAGTTCTTTGAATACAAATCATAGTGTTTTCATCTTTAATACTTGAAATAGTTATAGTTGCTTTTTCATTAAATCCATAAGTAATAATATTGATTCTAACATTTTTTAATGATAATAAATTATTATTTATGTCCGAATTTACAATTACATATCCTGCTTTACTAATAATATTTTCTAAATAAGATGAATTTTTTAACATATTTTCAATATTTTCATTTATAACTAAAACATCAAATTTTATGTTTTTTATATTTTCTATGCTTTTAACATTGATGTTAATTATTTCAAACTTATTTAACTTTGCATTTTTCATAATTGTATTTTTTATGAAATTACTATCATTCTCCTTAGCAACAATTCCAATAAAAGGCATCCCTTATCCCCTTCTAAACATAAAAAACAGATTTTCTTTTATTATATCTTTTAATTTGTAATTTATACCTATTTACTATTCCATAGTATTATTTGTATTTAAAACTACATTATTTTGGATAGAATTTTGTTCTATATTTGTAGAAGCTTCTTCAACATTAGAAAACTTTGAATTTAATATATGTGACATAAAAAATAGGGTAACTATTGTTAATATAGATACTACATAAGCATATACTTTTTCTTTATTTATTACTAAAAATATATTTTTCAAAAAAAGACCTCCAATAATAATCTTATTTAATTATATGATTATTATTGGAGTAAAATGTTTAATTTTTATTATTTTATTTGTTTCATAACTTCTTCGGCAAAGTTTTCTTCTCTTTTTTCTAGTCCTTCACCTAATTCAAATTTTGCAAATTCAATCACTTCAGCATCTTTTTGTTTTAATAATTCAGATACTTTTATATCTGGATTTTTAACAAATTCTTGATCTACTAAGCATATTTCACTATAGAATTTTCCAATTCTTCCTTCAACTATTTTCTCCGCAATAGCTTCTGGTTTTCCTTCATTTATTGTTTGAGCTTTTAAAATTTCTTTTTCCTTTGCAAGTCTTTCAGCTGGAACAGCTGCTTCATTTAAATATTCAGGTTTTGCGGCTGCTATTTGCATACATACATCTTTTGCAGTTTCTTCATCACCTTTAGCCATGTTAACTAATACTGCAATTTTTCCTTCTCCATGAATATATTTTCCAATTAATCCTTGAGTTTCAAATCTTACAAATCTTCTAATATTTATGTTCTCACCTATAGTCGCTATTTTATTAACTAGAACTTCCTGAACTGTTTTATCAGTTTCTACTATAGATTTTTGAGCTAGTAACTCCTCTAAATCTTTTGGAGCTTTTTCAGCAACTTGTTTTGCAACAGCTTGAGTAAAAGCTTTAAATTCATCATTTTTAGCAACAAAATCTGTTTCGCTATTTACTTCTACAATTGCTCCCACTTTTTTATCCTCAGATATATATGCATCAACTAATCCTTCTGCTGCTATTCTAGAAGATTTCTTTGCAGCTTTAGCAATTCCTCTTTCTCGTAAAAGCTCTATAGCTTTCTCCATATCTCCATCTGATTCCGTTAAAACTTTTTTACAGTCCATCATTCCTGCGCCTGTTTTTTCTCTTAATTCTTTTACCATTGTAGCTGTAATCATAATTAATCTCCTCCTAATTTATATTTTTAATAATAAACATTAAAAATTATATTATTCTTCTGTTTTTTCAGGTACTTCTTCATCTATTTCTGCTACTACTTCTTCAATAGTTTCAGGTTCAACTTCTTCTACCATTTCATCTTCCATAGTTACTTGTTCAAAACTTTCACCTTGTTTTCCTTCAATAACTGCATTTGCCATAACATCTGTTATTAATTTAACAGCTCTTATAGCATCATCATTTCCAGGAATAGGATAGTCTAAAACGTCTGGATTGCAATTTGTATCTACTATTCCAACCGTTGGAATACCTAATCTCTTAGCTTCACTTATTGCAATATATTCTTTCTTTGGATCAACTAAGAATACAACTCCTGGTAGTTCATTCATTTCTTTTATTCCACCTAAATTTATTTCAAGTTTTTCCATTTCTTTTTTTAATAGAGCTACTTCTTTTTTAGGTAAAACATCGAAAGTTCCATCTTCTTGCATTCTTTCTAAGTCTTTTAATCTTTGTACTCTTGCCTTGATTGTCTTAAAGTTAGTTAACATTCCTCCTAACCATCTTTGATCAACATAGTACATACCACATTTTTCTGCTGCTTCCTTGATACATTCTTGTGCTTGTTTTTTTGTTCCTACAAAAAGAATTGTTTTTCCTTCCTCTGATTGACTTCTTATAAATTCATAAGCCTCATCTAATTTTTTAGATGTTTTTTGTAAATCGATGATGTGAATACCATTTCTAGCTTGGAATATATATTCAGCCATTTTTGGATCCCATCTTCTAGTTTGATGTCCAAAGTGAACACCTGCTTCTAGTAATTGTTTCATTGCAACTACTGCCATTTTTTATTCCTCCTTTTTTGTTATTTCTTCCATAAGGGTTATTGCCAACAAAGACCTATTTTTAGGCACTTCTCTGTTTAAGCTACCTTATGTGTTTAATCAATGTTTATTATTTTATCACATTTTTTATGTAAATGCAAGTAGTATGTCAATATTTTTTCCAGAATAGTTACTAGTTGGTTACAGTCCACAGCATAAAAAATAAGAAAAATTTTCGATTTTTTTATTTTTTATGAATATTTATATTTTGTTATTTAATTAAATTTCATCAACATATAGTTCATC
>CAZUHD010000125.1:0-5123 GCA_964620415.1 uncultured Clostridium sp. | reverse complement strand
AATGTTGATTTTTTAATTTGAGAAAAAGTGTATATTTTAATTTGCAAATCTACAGTTAATTGAAATTAACTTGATTTTATTAAATGCCTTATTTGTTCTTTTTCTTCTTTTGTAAGTTCTTTTCGCAGTTGTTTACTAAATTCAGTATCTCTTAAGCCGAAGCATTTCTGCTACTTGCCATAATTTTAAATGTGCATTCTTTATTTCTTGTCTAATATCTTGATTAAACATATTCTTTTCCCCCCTATTGACAATTAATCATATTTTTGTTATTATTATTGTTAACAAATATAACTTTACTTTAATTATACTATAAAAAATATAGCTATTATAATTATTGTAGCAGATTTTATTTTTCAATTTATTTATTTAAAATATTAAAGTAAAGTTAACAAAAGGAGGAATTTTATGAAAGAAAAAAATTTATATTATGAGGTATCAGTATTAGGAGAAACTTTAGAAGATTTAAGAAAGGGAGATGGAAAAAACAAAATTACCTTAGATGATTTATCTGAACTTATAGAAGAAAAAACAGGTGAAAGTATATCAAAAACTACATTATCTAAATATGAAAACGCTAAGGAATTAGGAAATATGAGAGTTGCTAATTTGATTGCACTTGCAAATACTTATAATGTCTCTCTTGAATATTTATTTAAAAAAACACCTAGTAAAAAATATGCTCTTATAAATCAAGCAGTTGCAAAAAAATTTAGTCTTTCTGATGCATCAATGAATAGATTAGAAAGGTTAACAAAAAATAAAGATTACTTTAAGCTTAAGTTAATCAATTTTATCATAGAAGATAATTTGTTTATAAATATTTTGTATGATAAATTAATTGGTTTTTATAATGCAACTGATAACAAATATATAAAAAAAGATACTTTTAAAGAAGAATACGGAATATCCTCATTAGATATTGCTAGAAGTTCATTAATAAAGGCTTTTGAGGATTTTGTAGAAGATAGTTACAAAAAACTTTGGTATAAAGAACAGCCCAAATTATTTAATATTCCTAAATGAAAAAAATCAAAGAAAGGGGATAAATAATTATGAATGTAGTTATATATGCTCGTTATAGTTGCAGTAATCAAAGAGAAGAAAGTATTGAAGGACAATTAGAAGTTTGTTACGAATATGCTAAAAATAATAATTATACAGTAGTAGGTGAATACATTGATAGAGCAATGACTGGAAAAACAGATAAACGTCCTAATTTTTTAAAAATGATAGAAGATAGTAATAAAAAAACATTTAATGGAGTATTAGTTTATCAATTAGATAGATTTTCAAGAAATAGATATGATAGTGCTAACTATAAAGCTAAATTAAAAAAGAATAATGTGAGAGTTTTTTCTGCTCGCGAAAATATTTCTGACGATGCATCTGGTATCCTTGTAGAAAGTGTTTTAGAAGGAATGGCTGAATATTATTCAGCAGAATTAGCACAGAAAGTAAAAAGAGGTATGCATACAAATGCTGAACATTGCTTAAGTACAGGCGGAACAATCCCATTAGGTTTTTATATTGGAGATGATAGAAAATACCATATAAATGAAGAAACTGCACCAATAGTAATAAAAATTTTTGAGATGTATTCTACTGGTTATACGATGAAAGCAATAATAGATTATCTAAATTCAATGAATTACAAAACTGTATTAGGAAATACATTTAATAAAAATAGTATTTATAAAATGTTGGCTAATAAAAAATATAATGGATACTATGTATATAATGGATTAGAAGTAAAAGATGGTATACCTAAAATAATTGATGATGACCTATTTGAAAAGTGTCAAGAAATTATGAAGAAAAACAAAAAAGCTCCAGCAAGAAGAAAAGCTGAAGAAGAATATTTATTGACTACAAAAATATTCTGTGGAAAATGTAATTCAGCAATGGTTGGAGTAAGTGGTAGAGGAAGAAATGGTGAAAAGTATGCTTATTATAGATGTAAAAATAAACCATTAAAACTTTGTGATAAAGAAACTATACAAAAAGAATATATAGAAAACATTGTAATTAATGAAACGAAAAAAGTTCTAACAGATAAAAATATTGAAAAAATAGCAAAAGAAGTTATTAAACTATGTAAAAAACAAAGTAATACAGAAACTTTAAAATATTTAAAGAAACAGCTAAAGAAAAAAGATGATGAGATTGCAAATTTATTACAAGTCTTAGAGAGTGGAAAAATATCAGAGTTAATTATAGATAGAATTGAAGAAAAGAAAAAAGAAAAAGAAGAGATAAAAAAACAAATTGCTATTGAAGAAATGAAAACTCCTAATCTAACAGTTGAAAAAGTAAAGAAATTTTTAGAACATTTTAGAAGCGGAGATTATAACGATATAAAGTATAGAAAAAGCTTAATAAATGTCTTTGTAAACAAAGTTATTGTATATGAAGACAAATTGACTATCTTGTATAATTTACAAGATAGTCAATCTAATGTTTTGTATAATACTACTATGGTGATCCAGAAGGGATTCGAACCCCCGACCCACGGATTAGAAATCCGTTGCTCTATCCAGCTGAGCTACTGAACCATAACAGTATTATAATAGCATAAAAAAGGTTCAATGTCAACACCTAAAAATGAATTTACTTACATTTAAATGGGAAAGTAAATTCAAGTTTTAAGACAAATATAGAGTTTACTTTTACATTTAAATTAACATAATTAAAATTTACATTAGTATTGACTTTAATATTTTTTTATGTTACTATTTAAATGGTAAATATCTTAATGTTTCGGTTTTAGATTGTTTTTGAACTTTAATATTTTTACAGTATAAGTTATCATAGCCAAACATTAAATAGAACAATATAAAATATCTTTTTTTTGTATTATGCCGATGTGGCGAAATTGGTATACGCACATCACTCAAAATGATGCGAATAATATTCATGTGGGTTCGAATCCCACCACCGGCACCATCAATAAAAACTATACAAGTATTGAAAAATCAACATTTTGTACGGCTTATTTTTATAAAAGTACTGCGAAAGTACGGCAATAAGCTATAAGCTTAATTTTTTCATATATATATCATATTTTTGATTCTCTTCTTGGCTAAATTTTTCAAAAACACTTGTATAAGTGTTTAAAGTTGTTTCAATATTAGTATGCCCTAAGTTTTTTTGCAATACTTTTGCAGACATACCTGCTTCAATGCACCTCGTTGCATATGTGTGCCTTAACATATGAGTATGAATATGATTGCAAAATTTATATTTATCATTTAATCTTTTTAAGTAGCAATTTATTTCATTAGGAGTAATAAAACAATTGTTAGAATAATCATAAAAAAGCAAGTTATAGATATTTTTAGTTTTGCTTTTTGCAATATCAATGATGACAGCCTTTAATTGAGAATTCATATAGATAGTTCGTCTACCTGCTTGAGTTTTTGTTGTTTTTCCCATTATAACTTTATCATTTTTATCACGAGTCAAACTTCGTTCTACAGTTATAGTATTTTTATTTAAGTCAATATTATCAAACGTTAAAGCTAATATTTCACCAATTCTCATTCCAGAAAAAAGGGCAAATAAAATAATATTTTTGTATTTATGATCATGTTCATTTAATATTTGTATAAGTTTCTTTTCTTCTTCAATGGTAAGAGCTTCAACTGGAATAGTTTCTTTCTTTGCTTTTGGTTTTACAATATTTTCATTATCTAATATATTAAATAATATAATGCGTTCGGTTGTTGCAATGCTAAACCCCTTTTTCAAAAGTGCAAATGTTTTATTTATTGTACTTTGAGAATAAGTTTTTTCATCTCCCAAAAAATTAGGAAGAGCTTTTTTTATATTTGAAATTGTTACTGTTTGAATACGCAGATGTATAAAATCTTTACAACACTTCTCTAAACATTTTAAAGTTTCTAAATTTCTAATATAAGCTCTATCTTTCGTTATTCCTAAATTATGCTTATTTTCAATATAATCTTTTAAAATTTGATATAAGCTAATATCAGTTTCTGCAATATAAGTTCCTTTACGAATATTAGATAAGATGTCATTAAATCTATCTTTAAAATCTCCTACTCGTTCATTTTTTCTTTGATAGATTGTTTTTCTTTTACCATCTAAAAAATATTGTCCTGCGAGAAGTCCAGTTCTTTTAACTTTATAAATTGTACCTTCTCCATTTCCTTTAGTTTTATTTTTTTGCGTTCTTTCCATATAAAAAATACCTCCATTTTTTAAAAAAATTTTTTAACAAAACTATTGAAAATGAAAGTATTCTTTGATAGAATTACATTAACACTTTCAATAGTGTTGTGTGGAAAATGTGATCGTGTCGCAAACTTGAACACATTTTCCAGTTTAAATTTATATTATAAATTTACGTATAAGTATAAAAATATTTTAAGTCATTTATATGTAAAAGTCAACTTCAAGCTGTGAGTATTTATAATACCTAGCTATAAAGGGCTTATTTTATAAAATAAAAAACTATATTTATTTGCATTATTATATCAAAATATAATAATAGAAGAGATAGCTATCTTGATGGGGTTCGTAATTGTGCGGACGGTAGTAGCTGATTATGTCGGCTACTATTTTTTGTGGAAAAATTTTAATTCCCTTTTTTAATTTGACATATTGCAACAATATATGCTATATTTAATATACCTTTCTCTTAAAGGTAGAAAGGAGGCATATACTAAATGACTATATATGATTTAATCTGGCGAGTAATTGAACTAATTTTATCTAAGAAAAAAGATAAAACTAGGGACTACGAAAGTCAAGGCAATGACAAAGAATAATCTTTGTGACGGGGCTGGCACCTCGTCTTTTCTATATAAAAAAGAGATTATGCTGGCACATAATCTCGATATATCGTACAACATACGACAATGACATATACTTAACTATATATGACTTTTTTAAGTTAAATATAGTATAGCATATTATTATTATATTGTCAAATATTGTTTTTATACCGAAATTATTTTTAATATTCTAATGTAATAAATTTTAACTGTTTTTTGCAATATGTCAAATGCTAATGTTTCAATTTGACATATTACAACAATATATGCTCCCGAGTTTGCCAGTTAATTGATAAAAAAAATTAAAATTTTGCAAGAAAACAC
>CAZUHD010000124.1:0-5193 GCA_964620415.1 uncultured Clostridium sp. | reverse complement strand
CATTGTCTAATACAGTAAATACTTTAAAATTATTTGCACCACTAAAAATACTTTCTTTTGCAACTCTTGATACCCCAGTTAGTACAGTTTTTTCTAAATATGGATTATCTTTAAATGTTAATCCATAAAATGTTTTATAAAACTTGATTGCTTGTTCGTAATATCCTTCAACATATGCATTTTGAATAGGTACGTCATATTCATCTACTAATAATATAACAGGTTTTTCAAAATGGCGATATAAGTATTTTGATAAATCACGAATAGATTCAATAACAGAATTTTCATCTTCTCTACGCCATAAAATATCTTTTATTCTTTCTTTTTCTTCTTCATAAATTTTATCACTATCTAGTAAATATCTATGTTCTTGATACATTTCCACTATAGAACCTTTTAAAGTAAAGATCATATCTTCATAATTTGGTCTATTTAAATCTTTTAAAGTAATATAAATTACAGGATAAGCCCCAAGTTTTGATGTATATTTCTCCCCTTGTTCCATTATTTTTAATCCATTAAATAGTTCTTTGTTATCTTTTCCATTAATATCAAAATAATATTTAAGCATGCTCATATTAAGGGTTTTTCCAAATCTACGTGGTCTAGTAATTAAACATACATCTGATTGATTATCAATAATATCTTTTATAAATAAGCTTTTATCTACAAAATATTTGTCTTTAGATCGAAGCATTCTAAAATCACTTTTACCAATAGCTATATCTTTCAAACAAATCATCCTTTCTTTATTCATTTCTTACTAAGCCTATTTTACTATATATTTTATAAAAAAGCAAGATGAAAACAAATACGGATAAATATATCTTTTTTCGTAGCAATAATTGAATTTTTGTTATTTTTTTTAATTTCTAAATAATTTTTTAATGTTTTACAAGTAAGTGTACTTCACTATCTAATTTAATAATTTTAAAGTACATTTTTGCTAGAATTTTTTGTTTTTATTTTATTAACAATTACTACAATTATATTTAAAATTATAACGCTTATAACTGCACCTGTAGTATCTATTAGTACATCTGTAAATTGACTTGACCTACCATCTACAAATAACTGATGAAATTCATCTGTACAAGCATAAATAAAACAACCTATTATTGGCAAGATAGAAAGTTTCCAGCCTTTTATTTTAAATGTTTTTAATCCAATAAATAACAAAATGGCTAGCATAAAATATACACTTGCGTGCATACATTTCCTAAGAGGCTTATTTAATTTATCAATAACACTATTCATTTTTCTTTCACTAGGGTGCTTATCAGTAATCTTTGCTCCATTAGTTACTTCTAAGGTTTTTTCTATTGCCTCATTAATTGTTCCTTTACTCTTTTCATTTGATTCATCACTTGGCATAGAAGATAATGTAAAAATAACTGCACACCAAATAATAATTAATATAATTATAAATATTTTTTTAGTCATATGCTCTTTCCTTTAATTTATTTTAACTTTACAAAACTATGTTTTTATTTTTCTAAGTATTCTATGTATTTTATATACCAATCTATTTTTTTGTTATTCCATCTTCAAATTTAGTTTTAGATTTCCAATTAAACTCTGCTTTTAATTTACTTGGGTCTATTGCATATCTATAATACTTTTTTTATAAAAAAAGTATGTGTAGTTACGATACACATACATGTAAATGTAAGTCCACAGCCTTAATTAGATACATTTATTTTGTACTTCAATAATAACATATTTTTTATAATTTGTCTAATTATTTTTTTAATATACTACTGTTTTGTACTACAAAACTCACTATTAAGCTACTTTTATTCCTGTTTTTTCCATAAGTGGTTTTATATAACTATTTTTTACTGTTTTTAAACTTTTATATCCAATCTTATTAGCAATTTCTCTAGCGCTTCTTGCTTCTATACCAAATTTTAAGATTATTTTCTTAACTTGGGTATTTACTTAGGTATTTACTTGGTCATCAACTTGGGTATTTTTTAGTTCTTCTGGATATAATTCAGGATATTCAACATTATAAAATCTTACAACAATCTTGTTTCATATTTAATTCTTGAATCATATCTAATATATCTTGTTTGTTCATTGATAACTTAACCTTTCAAATAATTTAATAGTAGTATATCATTTTTTTGTTAATTATCAATAATTTTCTTATTAGAAATTTTTTCGATGTAAACTTTAGTTAAAGCTTTATATCACAAAATTTCCTTCTAAAATTGCCGTAGCATAGATATTTTTGTATCATAATTTGTCATTTATCAGTTTTCTTAATATGCTACTGTTTTATACTACAAAACCCACTACTAAACTACTTTTATTCCTGTATTTTTTACTTCTACAACAAAAGGCGTTTCATCATTTTCATAGTCAGTGACACTATCAAATCTATTTGTTTTTATATCATCAGTAATTACTGCTTTTAAGCTATACTATATCATTTTCTTGCACTATTTATTACTTACGGTTTTGTATTTTTGTTTGTTACTTCTAGGTTTATCTGGAATGGTCATTTGTAATAATCCTATGTCTAGTAAAGGTTTTATATATCTTTTTCTCATTGTTTTTATATCTTTATATCCTAATTTATTTGCAATTTCTGTGACACTTTTTGGATTTATGCAAAATTCTAAAAGTGTCATTTCTACTTTTCCAACTTGGGGGGTAACTTGGGGGGTAACTTGGGGGGTAACTTGGGGGGTATTTAGTTCTTCTGGATATAATTCAGGATATTCACCATTATAAAATGTTACAACAAAATCATCTCTTTCATTTTTAAATACTGGTTTTGGTAATTTAGCTTTTTCCATTTCCCCTATCATTGTTTTTATTCCTGTATGTCTATTTTCCACTACTTCATTTAATGTTTCTAATATTTGAATAACTGTTTTATTTCTAACTTCAACATCATTCTCGTTTATTATTGAATCTATTGTATTTGAGCCGTATAAATTGCCTACATTTCTAAATTCTATTCTGTTTTGAAACATTCTAACAGAACTATAAACACTTTCCTTATATCTACTTAGATCGCGATGGACCAAGATGTTGGAAATGGCCTCTCTCAAGCCTCTTACAGGGTATTCTGGTATGTCTTCTCGTAATCCTGTTTTATCATTTAATCTCATTTTTACTTTCATGTTTCGTTCAAGGAAATTTATAGTTTCATTATACATATCTATAATATTTCCATCTATCCTTTTATTATTATTGAATCTTTGTCCATCATTACCCAATTGGGCAACTTCAAATCCTGGAAATACCATAGCAGCTATAAACCATTGTGGGAAAAATTTTTGTGGATAATATCCTAATACCATAATTCCAGCTACTGTAGGAAATATCTTATCTTCTACTTTAGTGGTAACACCCATTGTTAATAAAACATCTTCCTCACTAAATTCTGCAAATTTTGGTTTATCCTTTTTAGCATTTGTTATAAAAGTTTTTAGTAACTTTTTATCAAAATCATCCATAGTAGCATCTACAACAGCTCTTCTATCTGCTTGTTCATTATCTCTATATGATATACATTTATATATTTCATACTCCGTCATGTGGTCATCTCGTTCTCCAACTCTTATATATGAACCTTTATGCATACCCTGTGGCTTGTAATAACATGGTTTCTTTCTTTGATTAAGTGCATCAATCTTAACTGCAACTATTTTTTTATTATTAATATCCACTATAGTTATTTCTGGTCTTATAACTGGTTCAAATTCTGTACTACACAAGTTTGTTATATTTTTTTGCAATTCGTTTACATCATAAACTCCTGTTATTATAAAACTAGATTTATTTTTTTCTTTTCTTTCTTCAACTCCAAATAATATAGTCCCACCTATGGTATTACTAAAACTTGAAATTGTATCATAAAATTTTTCTGGTTTTCCCTTTCCAGCCATTTTACATTCAATACTTAGAGTTTCAGTTTGTTTCATATTTAATTCTTGAATTATATCTAATATATCTTGTTTATTCATTGATAACTTAACCTTTCAAATAATTTAATAGTAGTATATCATTTTTCTTATTAATTATCAATAATTTCCTTATTAGAATTTTCGGTATAAATTTTAGTTACAGCTTAAGGTGTAGATGTTATTTACTAAGATTATTGATATAATTTCATTTACTTGTGTTTATAAAATTATATTTTTAAGTCAATGTTACAAAATTTTATAATAAATTTTATAAAGAGCAAAAAAATTTCTATGCTTTTATTTTTCTAAGTATTCTGGATGCTCTAAATACCAATCTATTGTTTTTGTTATTCCATCTTCAAATTTAGTTTTAGGTTCCCAATTAAACTCTGTTTTTAATTTACTTGGATCTATTGCATATCTATAATCATGTCCTTTTCTATCTTCTACATATTCTATTAAATCTTCTGTTTTTCCTAATCTTTTAAGTATTAGTTTTACTATTTCTATATTTCTTTTTTCGTTTTCTTCTAAGTATTAATTATTAGTTATATCTAGCATTTTTTATTTTTTCATATCGTTATAGAATTTCCCAGTATCCAGTTTTTTTTGCACCTATTCTCTTTATAATTCCTTTATCCTTTAATAAATCCATATCTTTTCTTATGAGTTTATAAGAAATTTCCATTTTTTCCGCTATCTTATTTTGACTAATATTAGGATTAGTTTTCAATATTTCTAAAATTTTCTGTTCTTCTAAATTTAATCGCCCGTTTTCTTCTTCAAAATAATCTTTAGTAATTGTTGAATTTTTGTTATTTTTTCAAAATTTCTAAATAACTTTTTGATGGTCTACAAGTAACTGTAACTTCACCGTTTCACTTATTACTGTTAGCAGTGGATTTTCATACTGCTTACATGCTTCTATACATCATCCCTCCAGTAGTATTACAAAAACCACATATCCACTCTAGCCATTCGTCTTTCCATATTTTTTTTAATTCTACATCTTGATTTTCAATCATGGGATTACTCCTTTCATAACAAGTCAATTCTTATTATTTAGATTTTACCACATTTATTTTAAAAAAACTACTATTTATAGAAATTTATAAATTCTTTCGCTATTTCTAGTTACAGTTCACAGCAAAAAAATAAGAAAAATTGAAAATTTTCTTATTTTTTGAATATTTATATTTTGTTATTTAATTAAACTTCATCAACATATAGTTCATCTACTACTGCTACAACTGTGTATTTCTTTAATTTT
>CAZUHD010000123.1:0-5196 GCA_964620415.1 uncultured Clostridium sp. | reverse complement strand
TCATTAGTAAAATCTCTATATTGTCCTATATCTTTATATTGTAATTCCTTAACATTATTATCTGATATTGGAATCATATTATTTAGATTTAATACACCTATTATTTTATCATTTTGTTTTATTTTTATAAGATCCATTCCTTCTTTTATTCTGTAATGTTTTTCCTTTGCAGAAGATATTGGCACATAATAATTAAACTCATTTATAGTTATTAATATTCCTATATATGGTTTCAATTTATTACTATAATTAATATTTTCTACCTTTGAATCAAATTCTCTCAAATAGTTTACATACTCTTTGTCTGCTATATACCATTTTAATTCCTTTTCTTCCATTTTTCGCTCCAAAAATAAAGATTAGATGGTAAAGTTTCCCTTACCATCTCTTTTATGCCCATTTTTTACAGGAATGGTAAAACCTCTTTATATGCCCATTTTTTACAGGAATGGTAAAACCTCTTTATATGCCCATTTTTTTACAGGAACGGTAAAACCTCTTTTATCATAACTGTAAATAAGTTATTCTGTAATATTATATTCATTATAATACAATTTTATTCTATTTGTCAATAGTTTTATTTGACCCAAAAAAGATACAGTTCAGTAGAATAATTATTGTATTTTTCTACTAAACTGCAACTTTTTATCATATTCTGTAATTCTTAGTATTGTGAAGCATTTATTCCATAATACCTAGAAAACCACTCATTAATATCAAAAGGTTTTAAAATTACTGGCATTCCATAATCTACACCTTGAGTATCAACTGAAACTGAAGTAATTTTAACAGTTTCTACTGGTATTGATTTTTCACCTGATGAACTTTCTTCTGAGCCTTCCGATTCTTCACCATCTGATGATGATTTACATTCAACCTCTGCAATTTTGTGTACTACATCCATACCTTCTACAACTTTTCCAAATCCTGTATAATATCCGCTTAATGCTGTATTATTATTTGATGTCATTATAAAGAATTGTGAACAGCCTGAATTATAAGACTCAGTTGATAATGTAGAAGAATACCCTGTATAATCTGATCTTGCCATTGCAAGAGTTCCTTCTGTTAAATTAAGAGTATTTTCTGTATATCCATTTGCAACAAACTCTCCAGGAATATTATAAGTATCAGATCCTTTACCTTCACTTCCATCTTCATATTTATATGTAGCATTTTCATCTTCATCATTGTATAAATCTGAAAGTTTTGCCGAACCTGTTCCATCTCCAGATGGATCTCCACCTTGAATCATAAAATCTTTTATAACTCTATGAAATGTTAAATCATTATAAAATCCATTTTGAATTAATTTAACAAAGTTTTTTACCGTTTCTGGTGCTTGGTCTGGATATAATTCCATTTTTATAGTTCCAAAGTTTTCTACTTCCATTGTAACTATTGGGTTAGAAGTATTTACCGTTTGTTTTTTTACATATCCTGCAACTAATACTCCTAAAATTACTACTAATACGATTATTGCTATAATATAGCATATTTTTGTTAATTTCTTACTGTCCATTGAACTTCCTCCCTATTTTGTTTATATTTTTAAGATACGAACTCTATTTTACAATTAATTTATAATATTGTCAAATACAAATTGTTCTTTCATCCTTTTTAATGATGTATTTATATTTCTAGCTCTTACTTCTCCTATTCCCTCAACATTATCCAATTCTTCTATTCCTGCATCTACAATATGCTGGAATGATTTAAATCCCTGTACTAGATTTTCTACAATGTTAGAAGGCATCCTTGGTATTCTATTCAATATCCTATATCCTCTTGGATAAACATATGCTTCATCGAAGTCTGTAAATATATCATATCCTAAAAACTTGGCTATATTTTTTTCTTCTAACAATTCCTCATAGCTCAAGTTTGAAAGTTCTTTTATTACATCTTCTGCTGTTTTATCATCTGCTATTAAATAATCTTTTATTATTAATTCTTCTTCTTTTTCTAATCCGCCAATCAATTCTTTCAGTTGCATTTCTACAAGTCTTCCATCACTTCCAAGCTCTGCAATTTGTTTTTCTATTTCTTCAACTATTTGCATAACCATCTCTGCTCTTTGAATTACACTTAATACATTTTCTAATGTAACTATATCATTAAATTCATATTCATTTAATAGGTTTAGTTTACTATCATATACTTTTTTATATTTTTCTAATGTTTGAATTGCTTGATTTGCTTTATTAAGTACAACTTCTGTGTCTTCTAATATGTATCTTTCATTATCTATAAATACTGTTATTATACTTCTTCTTTGTGAAATACTAATTACTAATTCTCCTGTTTGTTTTGCAGTTCTTTCAGCTGTTTTATGTCTTGTTCCTGTTTCTACTGTTGGTATAGAAGAAGATGGTATAAGTTCTGCATTAGCATATAATATTTTTTCCATATTTTCACTTAAAACTATTGCACCGTCCATTTTTGCAAGCTCATAAAGTTTAGCAGAAGAATAATCTTCATTTATAGAAAATCCTCCATCTACTATTGTTTCTAAAACTTCCTGATTGTCTGTAAAAAGTAATAATGCTCCCGTTTTTGCTTGTAAAATATTTTCTAATCCCTCTCTTATTGGTGTACCTGGAGCTATTTTTCTTAAGATTTTTGTTAACTTGTCATCTTCTTTTTGTCTCACTTCTAATTGCCCCTTTCTACATAAAACTATTCCATTTCTATAATTGAATATAGATTTTTTTCATCTTCACTTTTAATTGAAATTATGTGTTTTTCACCTTCTTTTGAATAACAAGATTTTATCTTATCTCCAAGTCTTACTTGATGTTTATACATAATCCTCACATTATTTAATTCCCCTTTATTATAAATTTCCTCTGGTAATACTTCATAAGCTAATTTTAAATAATTCAAATTATGCATGTGTTTATTTACATCTATATCTGCTCTTCTTACTTCATAGTCTAATTTATATATTATTTCTTCTTGCTTTCTAATTTTTGACATTTCATCTTCATTAAATACACTTTCTCTTTCAGGTCTATAAAGTTCAAGTATTTCATTTGGTATTTTCATAATTTTATTTACTTCTAAATTGAATAATACCCATTTTGAAGAACAAATTGCAACTTGTTTTCCTTCTGAAATAATTTCAAAATCACGGTATGTGTAAAATACATGTTTATCTATTGGTCTTGCCCAAGTTTTTAATGTTAATTTATCCCCATATTTTGGTCTTTCAAGCACTTTTAGTTTCCAGTCCATTATAAACCATACTCTTTTTTTTATAGGAATATCATTTACACCATACCCAACAGATGCTGAATGTGTACTTGCTACTTCTTCTAAAACATTTAATATTGCTAAATTAGTCATTTCATTATTTATACCAATATCTCTTACACCAACAATATATTCTGCTTCAAATTTCATAAACTTACCTCTATTTCTGCTTTGTATATCCTGGCTTTTCTAGTAGCTTAAACATATTTTTCTTGTATTTTTCTACTCCTGGTTGATTAAAAGGATTTACTCCTAGTAAACTTCCAGACATAGCACAACTAAGTTCAAAAAAGTAAATTAATTCTCCCATGTTTTCTGCATCTAGTTTCTCCATTTTTATAACTATATTTGGAACTCCACCAGATACGTGAGCATCTATTGTTCCTTCCATTGCTTTTTTGTTAATATAGTCTAAATCTTTTCCTGTTAGATAATTTAAACCATCCAAGTCATCATCATCTGCATTTATTTTTATTTTAGTTTTTGTTTCTGCAACATATATTACTGTTTCAAATAGATTTTTCAATCCATCTTGCATATATTGTCCCATTGAATGTAGATCTGTAGTTAAATCTATGCCTGCTGGGAATATTCCTTTATTATCTTTTCCTTCACTTTCTCCATAAAGCTGTTTTAGCCATTCAGTCATATAATGCATTTTAGGCTCATAATTTGCAAATACTTCTGTAGTTTTTCCTTGCTTATACAAAATGTTTCTTAATACTGCATATTGATAACATTCGTTATATTTTAATTTTTCATCATTATATGCATCTTCTGCCATTTTTGCACCATTCATTAATTTTTCTATATTAATTCCAGCTGTAGCTATAGGAAGTAATCCTACTGCTGTTAATACAGAAAACCTTCCACCAATATTATCTGGTATAATAAATGTTTCATATCCCTCTTCTTTTGATAGTTCTTTTAAAGCTCCCTTTGTCTTATCTGTTGTAACATATATTCTGCTTCTTGCTTCATCTATTCCATATTTATTTTCTAATATTTCTCTAAAAATCCTAAACGCAATTGCTGGTTCTGTTGTTGTTCCTGATTTTGAGATTACATTTATAGAAAAATCCTTATCTCCTATTATATCTATTAAATCATTTAAATAATTTGGACTTAAATTATTTCCTGCAAATAAAACTAATGTATGTTTTCTTTGTTTTAATGTCTGCATAGTATAAAATGTATTACTTAATGCTTCTATAACAGCTCTTGCTCCTAAATAAGATCCACCTATTCCTATTACTAATAAAATGTCTGAATCTTTATTTATTCTTTTAGCTGCTGACTGGATTCTTGTAAATTCTTTTCTGTCATAATTTGTTGGTAAGTGTAACCATCCTACAAAATCGGATTCGTCATCTGCTCTTGTTTGTAAGTCTTTGTGTATACTTTCTACTTGCTCTGCATATTTTAGTACTTCTTTTTTTTCTATTCCAGTTTTTGAAAACTTAACTTCAATTTCCATCTTTTGTCTCCCTCCTTAAAATAAAAATTTTACTTATTATTTGTTTAGTATTTTATAACATTTTTTTCAAATAAGCAACTGTTTCAAGAAAAGTTTTTGTATATATAAATGTTGCTATGTTACAATTCACAGCAAAAAAATAAGAAAAAGTGAAAGCTTTTCTTATTTTTTCGAATATTTATATTTTGTTATTTCATTAAATTTCATCAACATATAGTTCATCTACTACTGCTACAACTGTGTATTTCTTTAATTTTTGTATGTTTTTTATTTTTTCTAAATTGCTATATTCTAAAATTTGCTCTTTTGCTTTTGCCTTTGTTTCTTCAAGTAAGTTTTCTTCACTTTTCTTTAAGTATTTGAATTCTATTAATATTGAATAATAATCTTTTGTAGTATTTTTAGGAAGTATTAATAAATCCATATATTTTCTATTTGCTTCAAGTTCAGATATTACATTATAA
>CAZUHD010000122.1:0-5206 GCA_964620415.1 uncultured Clostridium sp. | reverse complement strand
TTTTTTTCTTGAAAATATGTAAAATATATGATATAAATTAGTATAAAACCAAGAGAGGAAAGAAAATGATTGCAGAAGTTATTATAGATAGCAATGTGAAAAAATTAAATAGAAAATTTGATTATAAAGTACCTAAAAATCTTGAAGATATTATATATGTTGGTAGTAGAGTTTTAGTTCCTTTTGGAAATAAAAAAACACTGGAACAAGGATATGTTATTGCTTTAAAGGAAACAACAGAATTTGATGTAAAAGAAATTGCAGGATTAGAGGAAACATTACCAGAAGATAAGATAGAGCTTGCAAGAAAAATGGCAAGAAAGTATTTCTGCAATGTTTCTGAGTGCATAAAATTAATGCTTACACCTGGGACAAAATCTAAATTGAAGTCTAAACAAATTAAAAATAAAAGTGTAGAATTACTTTATTTAAATAAAAATTATGAAGAAATTAGTGAAAAAGAAATAAGAGGAAATAAGCAGAAAAAATTAATTGATTTTCTAAAGTTAAATGAAGGAATAAGTATTCCTGATATAGAGAAAATTGTAGAAGTATCTAGAAGTACAATAAATAGTTTAATAAATAAAGGAATATTAAGAATTGAAGAAAAAAAGATTGATAGAAATCCTTTATTAAATAAAAAAATCCATGAAAATAAGAAACTTATATTAAATGATGAGCAGGAAAAAGCATATAGAGAAATAGAAAAATCAATAGATGGAAAAAAATTCCAAGAATTTTTAATATATGGAATTACAGGTTCACGGAAAAACTGAAGTTTATCTGCAACTGATAGAAAAAGTAATCAAAAATGATAGATCGGCAATTATATTAGTACCAGAGATTTCTCTAACTCCGCAAATGTTAGATAGATTTATTGGTAGATTTGGTAAAGAAAAAATAGCAGTGTTACATAGTAAATTATCAATTGGGGAAAGACATGATGAATGGGAAAAAATTAAAGATAATAACTCCCAAATTATAATTGGAGCAAGATCTGCTATTTTTGCACCAGCCAATAATTTAGGTATAATAATAATTGATGAAGAACATGATAGTTCATATAAATCTGAAACAAGTCCTAGATATGATGCAAAAGAAATTGCAAAAGAAATTGCTTTTAAGAAAAATATTCCTTTAGTTTTAGGAAGTGCAACACCAGATATAAATACTTTTTATAAAGTAGAACTTGGTGAAATTAAAAGACTTGATTTAACTAAAAGAGCTAATAATTCTAATTTACCAGAGGTTCAAATTATTGATTTAAAACAAGAACTAGCTATTGGAAATAAATCTATGATAAGTAATAGCTTATATGAAGAAATAGAAAAAAATTTAAAAGAAAAAAAACAGACGATATTATTTTTAAATAGAAGAGGATATTCAACTTTTGTGATGTGTAGGGATTGTGGACATACTTTAAAATGCCCTAATTGTAATATTAGCCTTACATACCATATTTCTCAAGATGTTTTAAAATGTCATTATTGTGGGTATCAGGCAAAACCTCCTAAAGTTTGCCCTGAATGTGAAAGTACAAGAATAAAATATTTTGGAATGGGAACACAAAAGCTAGAACAGGAAATAAAAAAAATGTTTCCAACTGCATCAATAATAAGAATGGATATAGATACAGTCACTAAGAAAAATTCTCATGAAGAAATATTAAATAAATTTAAAGATGAGAATATTGATATATTAATTGGAACACAAATGGTAGTAAAAGGACATCATTTTCCCAATGTAACTTTAGTTGGCGTAATTGCAGCAGATGGTTCTCTTAATCAAGACGACTATAGAGCAAATGAAAGGACTTTTCAAATATTAACACAAGTTGCAGGTAGGGCAGGTCGCGAGAATTTACCTGGAAAGGTAATTATACAAACATATAATCCTAACTCTTTTCCTATTGTGTATGCAAAAACAGGAGATTATAATTTGTTCTATAAAACAGAAATTGAACTAAGAAAACAGTTGAATTATCCACCATTTTATGACATAATAGTTGTAGGATTTTCAGGAGAAAATGAACAAGAGATAAAAAATATTAGTTCATATATGTTTAATTTATTAAAACATACCCTTTCAATTTATGGAATAAATGTATTTGTTCCTATGCCTGCCCCAATTGATAAGATTCAAAATAAAATAAGATGGAGAATAGTAGCAAAAGGTAAGGTAACAGATGACGTTAATATTATAATAAATAAATGTTTACAAAACATATATAAACAAAACATTAAACAAACTAAAATTTCAATTAGTGTAAATCCCAATAATATGATGTAATTAAATTAAGAAAGGAAATTAAAAATGGCTTTAAGACAGATAAGAGAAGATAAAGATGAGATTTTAAGAAAAAAATCAAGAGAAGTAAATTTAGATGATATTACTTCTGTAAAAACACAAGAGTTAATAAATGATATGATTGAAACCATGCATCACTATAATGGTGTTGGACTTGCTGCTGTTCAAGTTGGAATACTAAAACAGATTATTGTAATTGATGTAGAAGATGAAAAAGGAGTTTATATTTTAATTAACCCTAAAATATTAAAAACGAAAGGTTCTAGAGAATGTGAAGAAGGTTGTTTAAGTTTTCCTAATCAATTTGGAAAGGTAGTTAGACCAGAAGAAGTTACTGTTGAATTTTATGATAGAGATGGTAAAAAAGTTAAATTAAAAGCAAAAGAATTGCTTGCACAAGCTATTTGCCATGAGGTAGATCATTTAAACGGAATATTATTTGTAGATCTAGTTATACCAGGAACTCTTGAATATTCTGAACCTAAAAAATAGAAAGGATTTTTTATATGGATATTGTATTTATGGGAACACCAGACTTTGCAGAAAAGTCTTTAGAAGCAATTTATAATGAAGGTTTTAATATTAAAGCTGTTGTTACTAACCCAGATAAACCCAAGGGAAGAGGTATGAAACTTATTCCTTCTCCTGTAAAAGAATTTGCTATTTCAAAGAATTTGAAGGTTTTACAACCAATTAAAATAAGAAATAACGAGGAATTTATAAATGAAATTAAATCTTTAAATCCTGATGTAATATGTGTTGTTGCTTATGGAAAAATTTTACCTAAGGAATTATTAGCGCTTCCTAAATTAGGAGCTGTTAATGTACACGGTTCTCTTCTTCCAAAATATAGAGGAGCAGCACCTATTCAGTGGTCTGTAATAAATGGAGAAAAAACGACTGGGGTTACTACAATTTATATGGATGAGGGAATGGATACAGGAGATATAATTTTAAAGGAAGAAGTTACAATTGGAGATAGTGAAACAACAGGAGAATTATGGGATAGATTAGCTGTAATTGGAGGAAAACTTTTGATAAAAACTTTAGACAAAATAGCTGATGGAACAGCTCCAAGAAAGCCACAAGAAAATGATTTTACACTTGCACCAATACTGACTAAACAAGATAGTGAAATTAATTGGAAAGAAAAAAATGCCAAACAGATAAAAAATTTAGTAAGAGGGTTAAATCCTATTATGGGTGCTTTTTGTATACTAAATGGTAAAAAACTAAAATTTTGGAAAGTTGAAGCTATAGAAGATAATGAAGAATCTGTAAATAAAACTCCAGGAGAAATCTTAATTCAAGATAGTAAAAAAGGTTTATTTATAAAAGCAAAAGAAGGAATTGTATCTGTTATAGAAATACAAGGAGAAAATGGTAAAAAGATGAGCATAAATGATTTTCTAAGAGGAAATAAAATATAAAAATAATATGAAGCAGATGAGGGCAGTGATTTAATTTAATATAGAAATTCTAAATATGTAACAAAAATGTATTCCGTTAATATAATTGTATTAGCAGGAGTGTATTTTTAGTATTTACTAAAAACCTCCTAATATATAAAGGAGGGCGGAATAATGGAAAATTGTAACTGTCCAAAAGAAAATAGTATAGGAAGAATTATATTAGAAGTAATTATAAGTATAATAATAGGCGTTATTGTGGGTGTATTATTTTCAACTGGAGTAATTACTACTCTAACAAACTTTGTAATAATAGCATTAGTAACATCTGCAATATCATTATTAATATTAATAAGCTCATTATATATTGCAAATATTGTAGATTGGTGTAATATAAAAAGATGTGTTGGTGGAATAAGCATATCACTACTTGTATCATCAATTGGAGGAATAATTGCAGGAGTAATAGGATTAACTATCAGTATAGCTACAGCAACAGTTGCTTCAATATTAGTAATTGCATTTACAGCATTTTTCTTTGTATGGAATCTTTTATCAATAATTTCTTTAGTTTTATGCTTAGCTAAAGAAACTCATAAATAGAGTAAAAATGACAGGAAAGAGGTAAGTTTTTACCTCTTTTCTTTGACTTTGAATATTAAACAAGCCTTCCTATTTCAGGAAAAGTTCATTATTTTTAATAAAAACCATTAACTATAAATTGACTAAATTAGTTAAATTTTTTTGAAAGATAATTATATATTGAAAGTTAACTTGTGAAGGATAAGGCTGGGTTTCCGAATGGGAGTAGATATACATTTGTATATTTAGAAACCTTTGCCTTACAGTTTACAATGTGAAAAAAATTAATTCTGCAATTTCATAATTTTTTGGAACTCCCTTTTTTGTCTTGCTTTGTCAGTTTTTTGCTAGAAGTGTTTTTTACTTTATACTTGTGAATATTTATATTTTGTTATTAAATTAAACTTCATCAACATATAGTTCATCTACTACTGCTACAACTGTGTATTTCTTTAATTTTTGTATGCTTTTTATTTTTTCTAAATTACTATATTCTAAAATTTGCTCTCTTGCTTTTGCCTTTGTTTCTTCAAGTAAGTTTTCTTCACTCTTCTTTAAGTATTTGAATTCTATTAATATTGAATATTTATTTTCTACATTAGTTTGTGGTGTTATTAATAAATCCATATATCTTCTATTTGCTTCAAGTTCAGATGTTACATTATAATTTTTTAAGGTCATTAAAACAATGTTATATGTGTGTTTTATATATCTTTCATCAAAATCTATATAATCTCTATTTGATAAGTTATTTAAGCATTGATGTACTATTCCGAGTTATTTTTTCAATTTTGCCTTCTTCTGATACTTCCCTTTGTATTTCTCTTTGATTATTTATTACTACATTATCTAGTTCGTTATTTAACAAGCTATAACAATATTCTTGATATAATCCTTTCATTACTTTA
>CAZUHD010000121.1:0-5417 GCA_964620415.1 uncultured Clostridium sp. | reverse complement strand
TTAATGCTAAAAAAAGATATACTTGCAACAAATGTATATACAATTGGCTATCTTAGAGATTCTATTGCAAATATGGATTATACCAAAAAAATAGTTGATAAATCATAACCACCATTAAATAGGTGGTTATGATTTGTTATTTTTTTAATATTTTTCCACTAGGTTAATTAATTCTTCTGCTGTACCTATTTGTGCTTGTGTTTCTTCTGCATTAACAACAAATTCTTCATCATAATCACTGTCTTCTCTAGTTTTAATTGCATCTACAATTTTTCTTCCCATATTTTTTGTAAAAATTTCTGTATTTATATAATTCTTATTAAAATAAACTTGCATATCTTTGTGCCTTTTAAAATCAATTGGCTCTAATGCTAAAACTGTTTTTATTTTATTTGGTAATAGTCTTATTAATGCTCTCCTCATTGCCATGACACTACTTTTAATATTATACTCTACACTTATGCTACACATTAAAACAATCAATTTGTAGTCAAATAATCTATGTATTCTTCTAAACACATATCTAATTCATTTATTTTTTTTGCGTGTTCTACACCTACATATCTCCAATGCCACGGTTCATAGTCAACTTTTGTAATATCTTCTTTATCTTTTTTATATCTTAATATAAATCCATAATTTTCTGCATTTTTTTGTAACCATTTAAAAGCTCTTGTATTTACAAAATCATAATTAACATAGTTAAAATCTACTGCTAGCCCTAAATTATGCTCACTTGTACCTGGTTTATTTATTGTTTGCAATGTTAAACTTTCTGCTTCTTCTTTTGTTTTTCCGTGTAGCTAAATATTTATCAACTTTTTCATCAAAAAGACCTTGCTGATAACCTATACTTCTATAAGCAGATTGTACCCACATATCTGACACTCCCTGACTTTTTGCATCTTTCATCATTGTCATTAATTCACTTATTGCTCTTTTATCAAATTGTCTTGTACTATCTATATTTGCTAGTTCTATTTCAAAATTTTCTGGTAATTGATTTTCATGATTAACTAATGTTATTCTCCAATCATCAATTACCACTTCATTAGTTTTATCTATTACATTATTGTGATTTACATCTTCATTTATATTAACTTTTTGAATAGAAATCTCATTATTATCAGTTTCTATATCTCTCAAATTATATTGATAGATTATTCCGAGCAAAAAACTTATAATAAAAGCACCACCAATTAATGCTACTATTTTTTTCATGATCTTGTTCCTCCTATTCTTTCTTTCTAATTAAAATAATAGGAGTTCTCTGTTGTCCTTGTCCTGCTGGATTATCTCTTATAATTTGTTGCAATGTTTTATCATCTAGTTTTATATCATCTGACTTTCCTAAAATTACTTGCCCAAAATCATTAGAATCAACAATCATTGTACTCATTCCTAATTTATTATGAATTTCATTACCAACTAATTTTGAGTTTTCTGGGATTTCGATTCCTATGTCTTTATACTCTTTCCAAGCACCATCATAAAAACCATCTAATCCACTAACTTCTCTGCCAACAATTTTATAGAATACACCCTTTATTCCAAATAGCTTCGTAATTCCGACCTACCATACTTGCAAATATAACTTTTAATAAACCGAACTTTATTTATAGCATATTGCATATTTATTGGGATTCCTACTCCATATCCACCTTTATTTTTTTGACAAGCAAATTTTGATAAAAACTTTGCCCATAATCCTATTTTTATATCTTCTCTTCTAATAATTCTATTTTGACAAATACTAATAATCTTCTCACTTATAGAAATTATATCTCCTTTTTCATATATTCCAGAAACATATTCTCGTATAACTTCTATATAATTATCATTAAGAGTTATAAATCTTGTTTTTATTGCGTGTCTTAAATAAATATTATTATTAATTGTTATCTCAACTTTTTTTCCATCATTAGCTACAAATTCCATTTTTCCTCCCATAAAAAAAATCTTAAACTATTATAAAAATAGCATAAGATTGTATCTAAATTGTTAGTTATTTGTATCTAATTTGTATCAATTTTCAACATCAAAATATTCAATTAAATTTTCAGATATTGTTCCATTAGAATGAATAGCTAATATATTTTCGCTGTTTTTTACATTTTCTAGTAAACTAACTGAAACATCTGCTTTTTTTGATTTCATCATATTATTATCATAAACCCAATCATCAATAAAATATAAATCTAAATATTTTATATAATTTTCTAATATTTGTTTTTTTTCTATTGTATCATTCAAATTTTGTTTATTTGTAATTATTTTTATTATTTTTCCAGTTTTTTCATCTATGTCCATTTGATAGTTATGATTATTTACAGATAAAGAAACATTATAAATTTCATAGTTAGTTTCATTCTTCATGTATGTTTTATTTACAGTAGTAACTAGCATTTTTGAATCATCTAAAATTTCATTATTTTTTATTATATTATGTTGTTTCAACTCTTCAACTTTAGATTTTATTTCAGCTACTTTAGTTGAATCTGCAACTGTATTTATTGATGATATTTTTTCATCACTTTTGGATACTATTACTACTACTGTATTTTCACTCTCAATATCGTGAAGTGCTTTTACTAAATATATATCTTCTACTTCCATACTAATATTATTACTTTTAGAATTATTTTCACTATAAATTGCCATCTCAAGATTTTGATCCTGTATTTCAAATAATTTATTTGGTATTAAAAAAGAGGCAAAAATAATTATAAAAACCATAATATATATTATAAAATTAATTATTTTATTTTTCATTATCTCCCTCCTCTAAATCAAAATATACTGTTGTTCCAATATTCTCTTCACTTTCTATAACTAACTCAGAATTATGCAGTTCTAATATCTTTTTTACTAATGATAAACCTATGCCACTTCCTCCATTTGTTCTACTTCTTGACTTATCTACCATATAAAAATTTTCAGTTACCCTTTCAATATGTTCTTTTGGTATTCCTTTACCTTTATCTATAACAAACACTCTATATTTCTTATTTTCTAATATTTGTCCGTGTATTACAATTTTATTATCTTTAGGCTCTGATTTATTAGCATTTTCCACCAGATTTCTAATTACAACTTCTAAAAGTTCTACATCTCCTAAAATATAGTACTCTTGCATATCTGTTTCTATTTTTGTGTCTTTTAATGCAAAATCTTCATTTTTAATAATTTTATTTACAAACTCTTTAATTTCTATATTTTTTAATTCTATTTTTTCATTCGTTAAAGACATCAATTTCATCAATTTAAGTGAAAGCATCTCTAATCTTTTAGCCTCTTGATAAATATAATTTGAAGCCTTTTGTGATAATTCTTCATCACATTTTTTTAATCTTAGTAAATCTGCATATCCCATTATAGCTGTCATAGGTGTTTTTAATTCGTGAGTAAACGCATTTATAAAATCATCTTTTTGTTTAATAGCTAAATTCAATTCATTAATTTTATTTTCTACTTGATCTGCCATTATGTTAAAACTTTCAGCAAGTTCTCCAATTTCATCTTTACTTTTTATATTTACTCTTTCATTAAATTTTCCAGAAGAAATCTTTTTACTTGCCTTGTTTAAAGCTTTTATTGGTTTTGTTACAAAAAATGAAAATATAGAAATTATAACAGATGAAAGAACTAAAATTATAGCATCTGTAAGTAACACATCTTTCATTTGTCTATCTCTTTCTTCATAAATATTTCCAATATCATAAGCATTTACAATATATATAATCTTGTTGTTTATAGTCCAATGCGACGAAAATAACATATAGTGCTTACCATTAATCTTTCTTAAAGCATAATTATCTGTATCTTTATTTAATAATGATTTAATATCTATCTCTTCAATTTGTTCAATATTAGAATAAATTTTTTGATATTCCTCTGTATATAATGCTACCATTTCTGAATCGTTTTCAATATGTGTATATAAAGTTTTTAAATATTCAGCCATAGTTTCAGTTGTTACTCCTTTACCATTTTGAATATTATTTACAATATTAGTTTCTAACATATATTTCTCTAAAATATGTCGATTAGTATTTTGTTTACTACTATTTTCAATAGAATGTTGAAAATTGTTTTTAATTACATAGTATCTACTGCAAGATAATATTATACTAATCACAGTTATTATAAATAAAATCAGTTTTTTCCAAAACTTCATAATTTTATACCTCTAACATATACCCAATTTTATAGACTGTTTTTATTTTATCTTTTAAATCTAGTTTCTTTCTTAATCTTTGAATGTGTAAATCTAATGTTCTTGTTTCAAATTCTAGTTCTGCACCCCAAACTTTTTCAAATATAGTTTCCCTATATAAAGCATAATTTTTATTTTGTATTAATAATATTAGCAAATCAAATTCTTTTGGAGTAAGTAATACATTTTGTCCATTTTTTATTACTGTTCTTGTATTAATATTTACTTCAATATTATCTATCTTATAAATTTCATTTGCTTTATTATATCTTCTGAGTACAGCCTCAACTCTTGCTACTAACTCTCCCAATTCAAATGGTTTAGTTATGTAATCATCTGCGCCATCCTTTAGTCCCTTTATTTTATCATTCGTTTGGCTTTTAGCTGTAATAAATATAGTTGGAATCTGTGAAGTTTCTCTATTATAACCTAACAATTCATATCCATCAATTTTTGGTAACATTATATCTAATAAAAGCAAATCATAATTATTTTTTTCTATATAATTAGCACCTATTTCGCCATCATTTGCTACATCACATCTATATCCTTTAGATTCTAGTTCTATTTTTATTAAATCAGAAATGGCTATTTCATCTTCTACTATTAAAATTCTATTCATAATCTCACTCTCCCATTTTAGTATATAATAAAAATGTATCTAACTTGTATCATTATAACATAAAAATCTATTTCTTAAAAAATGTGCAAATTATTTTTTAATTTTAATACATTTTTAACAAAAAAATAAAAAGTACTCGCAAAACTGCAAGTACCATATTTTTTTATCTGGTGAATTGTAAAAATAAAAATATCATAACACACCATAGAGTAATCAAAACAATTACTACTATTTTTAAAAATATTTTTACCTCTATTGATTTATTAATTTTTAGCTACATTTACATTATTAATTGTTCCTTTGCTTTTGCGAGTTTTATTAAACATACTTTTTTTCTTATGATTTTATAAGACATTCCTATTTTATCCTCTATTTTACTTTGTTACTTTGACTAATATTAGGGTTAGTTTTTAATATTTCTTCCTCTTCATTAATATATTTCTAGCTTAACTTCTTTGCCTTTAAATGCAAATACAATTTTAGTAATATTTTTAAATCCACGTTCTATTAGATTTTGTTCATATCCTTTCTCTTCTATTTGTTTTTTTGCATTCGCAAGGGTATCTTCTAATGTTGATT
>CAZUHD010000120.1:0-5476 GCA_964620415.1 uncultured Clostridium sp. | reverse complement strand
TTACAGATATATTACAGAGAATTTTTACCTATTTGGAGGCTGTGAATTGTAACAAAAATTGAAGTTGCAAGTAATCCAGAATTTTTAGCACAAGGACATGCAGTAAGAGACACATTAGAAGCTAAAAGAATTGTAATAGGAACTGAAACGAAGCATGCAGAAGAGATGCTAAGAGAAATTTATGAACCATTTAATTTACCAATAGTATCAGTGAGCAGAAGAAGTGCAGAAATGATAAAATATGCTTCAAATGACTTTTTAGCATTAAAAATATCTTACATAAATGATATTGCTAATCTTTGTGAATTAGTAGGAGCAAATATAGAAGATGTAACAAAAGGAATGAGTTATGATCCAAGAATAGGAGCAAGTTTTTTACATGCAGGAATAGGTTATGGAGGAAGTTGTTTTCCCAAAGATACCAAAGCATTAAAATATTTAGCAAAACAATGTGGATATAGACTAAAAACAGTTGAAGCTACTGTAGATGTTAATGCAGAACAAAAAACGAAATTGTTTAAAAAAGCAAGTGAAAGAATGATCACATTTAAGGGATTGAAAGTTGCAATTTTAGGTTTAACATTTAAAGCTGGAACAGACGACTTAAGAGAAGCCCCATCACTAAATAATGTTAAATTATTATTAGAGAGTGGAGCAGATAATATATATGCTTATGATCCAGTTGGAGAAGAAAATTTTAAAAAGTTATATCCAACAGAAATAAACTATGTAAAAAATTTAGCAGATGCATTAAAAGATGCTAATATATGTTTCATATTTACAGAGTGGAATGAAATTAAAGAAGTAAAACCAGAAGAATACAGAAAACTGATGAGAACACCATTAGTATATGATGGAAGAAATTTGTATGATATAAAAGAAATGAAAAATGCTGGAGTAGAGTATTATTCAATTGGAAGGTAGAATATAAAAATGTCTAAAATATATAAAGTAAAATATAAAGAATGGATGGAAAATCCTAGTATTGATGATAATACAAAAAAAGAATTAAAAGCAATTGAAAATAATGAAAAGGAAATAGAAGATAGATTCTATAAAAATTTAGAATTTGGAACAGGTGGACTAAGAGGAGTAATTGGTGCAGGAACAAATAGAATGAATATATACACAGTAAGAAAAGCGACTCAAGGTTTAGCAAATTACATTTGTAAAAAAAATGGACAAGCAAAAGGAGTTGCAATTGCTTATGATTCAAGAAATATGTCAATAGAATTTAGCGAAGAAGTAGCATTATGTTTGAATGCAAATGGAATAAAAACATATAGGTTTGAAAGTTTAAGACCTACACCAGAATTATCTTACGCAGTAAGAAAACTTGGCTGTATAGCAGGAGTTGTAATAACAGCAAGTCATAATCCGCCTGAATATAATGGATATAAAGTATACTGGGAAGATGGAGGACAAATAGTTCCACCGTATGACAAAGAAATAATAACAGAAGTAAATAAAATAGATGATTATAATAAAGTAAAAACAATTTCGAAGGAGAAAGCTATAAATAGTGGATTATATAATACAATTGGAAAAGATATTGATGATAAATATATAGAAGAATTAAAAAAATTAATATTAAATCCAGAAATAATAAAAGAAATGGCAGAAAGTATAAAAATAGTTTATACTCCATTACATGGAACTGGTAATATACTAGTACAAAGAATTTTAAAAGAATTAGGATTTGAAAATATATATGTTGTACCAGAACAGGAAAAGCCAGATGGTAATTTTCCAACAGTAAGTTATCCAAACCCAGAAGATGAAAAGGCTTTTGAATTAGCACTGAAATTGGCAAAAAAAGTAGATGCAGATATAGTTCTTGCGACAGATCCTGATGCAGATAGATTAGGTGTTTATGCAAAAGATACAAAAACAAGTGAATATAAATCTTTTACTGGTAATATGTCTGGTTTATTAATTGCAGAATATAGATTATCCCAAATGAAAGAAAAAGGAATGTTACCTAAAAATGGAGCATTAGTAAAAACAATAGTTTCATCAAATATGGCAGATAAGCTTGTTGAAGAATATGGAATTAAATTAATAGAGGTTCTAACAGGATTTAAATATATAGGTGAACAGATAAAATTATTTGAGCAAAATAATTCATATGAATATTTATTTGGATATGAAGAAAGCTATGGATGTTTAATTGGGACATATGCTAGAGATAAAGATGCTATTTCTGCGGTAATGGCTTTATGTGAAGCAGCAGCATTTTATAAAAAGCAAGGTTTAACTTTATGGGAGCAAATGATTAAAATATATGAAAAATATGGATATTATGCAGAAGGTCTTTCTTCGATTACACTAAATGGCATAAATGGACTAAAAAAAATAAAAGAAATTATGAATAATTTAAGAAGTAACCAGCCAATACAAATAGGAGATTTTAAAGTAAAGGCAATAAGAGACTATGAGTTAAGTATAAGAACAGAATTAGACACAAAAAAAACAGAAGATATACAATTACCTAAATCCAATGTTCTATATTTTGAATTAGAAAATGGTGCATGGGTTTGTATAAGACCATCAGGTACTGAACCTAAAATTAAATTTTATATGGGAGTAATTGGAAATAATTTAGAAGATTCAAAAAATAAATTACAAACTTTAAAAGATAATATTATAAATATGATAAGTAACTAAATTTATTAAAGGAATTAGAGGAGTAAAAACAGATATGGATATTATTTTTTTAGAGCCAGTATTTAAAGATTATATATGGGGTGGACAGAAATTAAAGCAAATTTTTAAGAAAAATACTCCATATGATATAACTGCTGAAAGCTGGGAAATATCAACAAACAAAAATGGCGTAAATAAAATAATTAATGGAGAATATAAAGATAAGTATTTGAATGAAATATTTGAAGAAAAGAATTTGAGAACAAAAATTTTTGGAACAAAATGTGCAGAAATGCAAGATTTTCCATTACTTATTAAATATATAGATGCAAAACAAAATTTATCAGTTCAAGTGCATCCAGATGATGAATATGCAAGGAAATATGAAAATGATTTCGGAAAAAATGAATTGTGGTATATTATGGATTGCCCTGAAAACGCTAAATTAGTTTGTGGATTAAACGAAAATGTTACAAGAGAAAACTTGAACGACATTGTTAGGTCAGAAAAAATAAACGAAAATTTGAGATATATTGATATTGAAAAAGGAGATAGCATTTATATCCCATCAGGAACTATACATGCAATATTATCTGATACTTTGGTTTGTGAAATACAACAAAATAGTGATTTAACGTATAGAATTTATGATTGGGATAGAGTTGATAAAAATGGAAATTCTAGACAATTACATATAAATAAAGCAATTGATGTAATAGATTTAAATAGCAAGGTTAAAACTATAAAATCTCAAAATGATAATTATAAAAATTTATTGGATTCTGAATTTTTTAAAGTTGATAAAATAACAATAAATAATGAATATTTATCGAATTCAAGTGAAGAAACTTTTTATGCTATAAATGTGGTAGAGGGAGGCGGTAAAGTTTTTTCAAATAACAAGGAGTATGTTATTAATTGTGGTGATAGTTTTATTATTCCTGCACAATTAGGTAAGTTTAAAATTGATGGAAAAATGATCATATTAGTATCTTATATGTAAAAAATGGGGATGACACAAAGGAGTAAAAACAATTTATACATTTTTTGTTTCGGACATTTAGAACTTTACAACTATGTTTTATTTTTCCTATCCTTATTTTTCGGTATTAAAAAATCATTTTTTGTTAAATTTTGATTACAGAAACTTTTTACTTATTTTGGGGCTATGAATTGTAACACATAAACATATAAGATTAACAATAAGGAGATTAATATGAAAAAAAGAAATAATTTTATTGATATGCTAAAGGGATTTTTGATTATATTAGTAGTATTAGGACATGCAATAAATAATTTTTATCCCGAAACTTTTAATCAAAGGCTCGATTTTAAAATAATATATTCGTTTCATATGTTTGCATTTATTTTAATTAGTGGATTTTTAATTTCATATAAAAAAGGAACAATTGATATATTATGGCTAAAGAAAAGATTTATTAGGTTGATGATACCTTATTTTGTATGGACTTTAATATATTGCTTAATAGATCATAAATATACTTTAGCTGAATCTCCTCAGGCTGCATTCTCTAGCGTTTGCATCGGGGGGGGTGGATAATTTATTATATATTAAGATGTATAAAACCAAGTTTTTGGTATTTAATAATATTATTTTTATGTGATGTTTTTTATTACCTCAAAATAAAATTTTTTAAGAAAAGTCGAAATTATGACATTTTGTATTATATTTTAATTAGTATTCTATGTTTATTATTATACTATCTAACTATAAATATAGTACAATATTGCGAAATTATTAAAATGTTAGCTATTTATATCCCTTTTTATTTTTTGGGAGTTTATTTAGGTGATAATTATAATAAATTTTTGAAGTATAGAAATGATAATCGAAGATTTATATTTGTTATATTATATGCAATTTCAATGTTGTTATATACATACAAGGATGAATCTAAATTTGTAAATTTTTTTGAATTTACTAGATTGCCAGTTTCAGTATTAAAAATTGCATGTACATTTTACAATCATTTTGTAGTAGCAATATTAGGAGTAATAACATTTATAATAATTGTTGATTTGATTAAAAATATAAAAATAATAGGGTTTGTTAAAGAAATAGGAAAATATACTTTATCAATATATATACTAAGTGATCTATGTTTTATTAATGTTTGCAATATACCAAGTATAAATATTCTTATTTCAACAATTTTAGGTGTTTTAATTCCTATAATAGTATATAAGATTTGTGAAAAGAGTAAAGTATTAAAATTATGTTTGTTTGGAGAAAAAACATAATAATGGATAGAAATAATTTGCATCGCAACTAGAGAGGATAAATAACCATTTTTTACGAGACCGCTGAAAAAGTAAGCAACTGAAATAACGAGTTAAAGAATAAATCTCTAATTTATACCTTATCAAAGATTTAAAAATCTATTCTCAAAGTATAGATGGGGATGTATATTATTATAGTGATAAAAATGGATTAGAATGTGATATAATCGTGCATTTAAATAATGGAAAATGTGGGAATAGAAATAAAAATTGGCTCAAATGAGGTTATAGAGACGACAGCAAATAATTTGAAAGCATTTCAGAATGCAGTTGATTTAGAACATATATTGAAACACATTTGGTTCAAAAATTTGACTCCTATATATAAAAAAATAGAGGTGATACAAAAGCAAAAATTCAATATAGTATTGTTATAAATTAAATTACAGTATAAAAAGGACTAATGAAAGGAGCAAAAAATGGTATTTTCATCAACAGTATTTCTATTTTTATTTTTACCTTTAGTATTATTAATATATTATAATCCATTTTTTAAAGGTAGAAAATTTAGGAATATATTTTTATTATT
>CAZUHD010000119.1:0-5533 GCA_964620415.1 uncultured Clostridium sp. | reverse complement strand
ATTCTCTGGTTTTAATTTTCCCATTTTTAAGTCAATTAAAACATAACATTTTAAAATTTTATTATAAAAGACCATATCTATATTATTCCGAAGCCAGAACAAACTTAATAGTAATTAACTATTATACTTTTATAGTACCAAATATAACCAGCCTTTATTAATTAAGACTGGTTTTTTCTTTAGATTCCTATTTCACTAAAATATTCATTAATTCTCTCTTTTAATTCTTCTTTTACTTCATCAATAGTTTTATTTTCTATTTGAGCACCAGCAAGAGTTATATGTCCTCCTCCGCCCATTTTTTCTAATATAATCTGTACATTTATGTCCCCAATTGAACGACCACTTATAGTTATTTTATTATCTTCTAATTTTCCTAATACAAATGATGCTGATATATTTCCTATTGTTAACAATTCATCAGCAGATTTTGCACAAATAATATTTGCATTTTTATCATCTTTGTCATATACTGCAATTCCAATATTATCATTTACAATTTCAGTTGTTTTAATTATTTCAATTATTTTCTTATATGTTTCTAAATCATTTTGAAACCATTTTTTAACTCTAATTATATCTACTCCACATTTTCTTAAATATGCTGCAGCTTCAAATGTTCTAACTCCTGTTTTAAATGTAAAGTTTTTAGTATCCATCATAATTCCCGCATATAATGCTTCCGCCTCTATTTTAGAAAGTTTTATTTGAACTGTTGTATATTGTAATATTTCTGTTACAAGTTCTGCAGCAGATGAAGCATATACTTCATGGAAAGTTAAAATACTTTTCTGAATAAAGTCAGGACTTCTTCTGTGATGGTCTATAACAGCAATTTGATTTGTTTTTTCCAACAATTTTGGTATTTCTACATAAGATGCTTTTTGTGTATCAACAATAATTAATAATGTTTTTTCATCAATTAATTGTTCTGCGACTTCACCATTTATTATAATATCTTGATATCCTTCTTCATCTAGACTTTGTTTTACTTCTGAAAGAGCTAAAGAATCGGTATTAGCTACTATATAAGCTTTCTTTCCCAAATCATTTGCTAATCTATACATACCAATTGCTGAACCTAAAGAGTCTATATCTGGATTAACATGCCCCATAATTAGCACCTGCTCATTTGCATGTATTAGCTCTTCTAAAGCATGTGCAACTATTCTTGCTTTTACTTTAGTTCTCTTTTCAACCTCTTCTGCTCTTCCTCCAAAGAATTGATACTTTCCATCTTCTCTAATAGCTGCTTGATCTCCACCTCTACCTAAAACAATATCCATAGTAGCTCTTGCAGACTCATATTTCTCTTTGTCTGTTTGGCCTTCATTAGATATTGCTATACTTAAAGTAAATTGGTATTGCTTGTCTATATCTTTTATAGTATCTAAAATATTGAACTTTGTTTCTTTTATTCTTTCTAAATATTTTTGCTCAAATAAATAAACAAATCTATCTCTATCTGATTTTACAATTATTCCGTCAGTTTCATTAGCCCATTCATATATGGTTTTTTCAATTTCAGCAATAATTCCGAGGTCTTGTATCTATATCTATTTGTCCCATTATTTCCTCGTAATTATCGATCATAATAATTCCCACACAGCTTTTAGAGTCTGTGTATTCTTTTTGAAGTTTTAGGTTTTCTGTTTCATCTATAAAATACAGTATCATCATGTATTTGTTTTCTTTTTTTCTTTCATGATTTCCAGATTTTACAAACTCTCCTAATACTTTATATTGCTTATTTTCGATCTTCAAACTTTTAACTATAGTTTTATCTATTTCTATTTTTGTATCTTCATTTATATTATCTAATAATTCCATAATATAATTATTTACATCTATACTTGCAAATTCTGAAACAAATTTTGTACTTCTCCATATTATATTACCATCAGTTTCTACTATTATTAATGGTATTGGTGAATATATCAAACTGTTTTTAGCTGCTAAATTCACATTTAACGTTAAATCTTGTAAATGTTGTGATATTTCACTTTTACGTTTGTTGTTTGCAAAATAAGTATATCCAAGAACAGCTATATATAATAATACTGATGGTATTATCATATTTTGATTATATACACATATAATTATTAGCAAAATAAGTATAAGTATAAGATAAATTTTGGTTCTTGATACTAAGCTATCAAATAATTTTCTATTACTGCTTTGCAATTTATCCTCTCCTATTCATTTTTTTGATGTCTTTATTTTACCTCTAAATTTCCATTTTGTCAAATCTGAACACAAATAAATAGTAGAACAAATCGATTTTAGATTTGTCAGCATTAGTATTCTCAAAAGTTTCAAAAAAATCCTTAATCTGAAACTATTAATATAAACCTTTTTCTTAAAAATTAACTTATTAGGTATGTAACTTTAAAAATACACACTATCTATAAATAATTTTAATAGATAGTGTATATTTTTTATATTAGCACCATTTCTGTGCCATTTTTTATATTATTTTCTTTAGCATTTAAATTCATATCATATGGTTTACCAGATATCTTATCATATAACATAGAATTCTCAAATTCTTTATAGTAACCACCACTTAGCTCACTTATAGGTTTTTCAAGCATTTCTACTATTTTATATATTTTTTTATTTATTGGTAACCATATATCATATTCTTCCTCTAGTATTGGAACATATAATCTTACTAATACTTTATTCATTTTCCTCGTTATTCTCTTTCATTCCTAATAATTTTATTAATGTAGCATTACCTGAGTTAACTCCATACCCAAAGCTCTTACCACAATTATTGACTATAGCACGTCTATCTGATGTTACAGTCAATGCATATTGAGTATCTAATCCATTACCAATCCAAATACCATTCTCTTTTGTAACATATTTTTTATACCATTCATCATATTCATGATTTTTTAATTTATTTGCACCCTCAACTACAATAAATTTACAATTTCCTAGTTCTTCTGCAAGTGTTAGTGCAGAATTAAATTTAAATTGGTAATTATTAGTTGGATTCTCAAAATCACTAATAAATTTGTCTACACCAATAATAATACATATTATCTCTCTATTCTTTTTTGTATCTAAGCTTAAAGCAAAATTGTTAAATTCTCCTCCTACATTTCCCAAATCACTTGTTATTATTTTCTCTGCATCAAAAACCTTTACTTCTATATTTTTAATTTCCAACATTAATTGGAAAACATAAGATGTAAATTGTGCAGCATCTTCAAGATTTTTAGATGTAATTATATTTACTAAATTCTTCTTAAAGTTATATCTATATAGTCTTAAATCCTTTTCAATAATTCCTATAGGTACATTAGTTAAATCTTTTACATATTCTTTCATATCATCTAATAAAATTTGTTCTGGTAAAATAGGGACTTTATTAGCGCTTTCCTTATTCATTGCATTTACTTTTTCTATTGTTTCTCTTACAAATGAATTATATTCTTCTGCATCACATATTTTTGCTGTTTGAAATTCATAAATTTGATCACCTTCAATATTAACAAGTCCTCTACCAAAAATACTAGAAGGTCTTTTTTTACCTAATTTTTCAAATATATTTAAATAGTCATCACTTTTGTTTAACTGTAATGCTATTTTTTGTTTAAAGTTTTGAGATAAACGATATCTTACATCACTATAATTACTTGTTGTTAGAACAAACATAATTCCACTTTTTATACCTTCTCTTGTTAAGCTAATCAAGGCATCATCAAAGGTAAATTCATATGCTTCTGCAAATGCTTCATAGTTATTAAACACTACAACTATTTGTGGCATTTTCTTACCACTTGTTTTTTTGTATAAGCTATAATCACCATTATACTCTGATAATTCATCTTTTCTAGTTTTAACAATCTGTTGTAACATATCAAAAAATCTTCCAATTTTATCTTTATCGTTTATAAATATCATATCTCCTACATGTTTTGCATTACCAAATATTTTAAGTGCTTCTGTACCAAAATCCAAAATATATATTTGAACCTCATCAGATAAATAAGTTGTTATTAAATCATAAATCATTGTGCTTAAAAGTGTTTCTTTACCACTTTCTGCATTTCCATAAATTAAAATATTACCTTGAGTAGATAAATTCAAGTTAACAATTCCCTGTCTTTGGTTAAATGGATCATCAAATTCTCCAATAACTGCGTGTGTATTTTCTTCATCTTTTTTTACGTTGTATCTTTTCTTTAAATCAGCTATAAAGATATTTGCACCTATATTATCTAGCCACAATTTTTTTGTTACTATATTGTTTTGTTTAGCAATTTGACTTAAATATTTTACTATATTTGTTAGTTGTTCTCCACTGCTACTTACATATAATTGGTTAATATCATCTACCTGCTTTATAACCGTTCCTATATTTGAAATAACTTGAAGAGAATTTTCTACTTTCTTTTCTTTTACATCTGATGGAAAATATGGTGCACCTGCCCAACCAGATTGTCCCAAAACAAACAATTCATTCATACCTACACTCATATAAAACTGTCCTGCTCTTTTTAAATATGCAGCATCTGGTTTTTTAATAACATCTGAACTATCTTCCTTATTTTGTACTTTTAAACATATTGCGAATTTACTATTTCCACGTATTTGCTCATTAACAATTCCTGCTGGTTTTTGAGTTGCTAAAATCAAGTGTACACCTAAACTACGACCTATTCTTGATACACTCATTAGCTCTTCCATAAAATCTGGCTGTTGTTGTTTTAGTTCCGCAAACTCATCACAAATTATTAGTAAATGCGGAATCGGTGTTTTTACAACACCATCATGAAATAATTTTTGATATTTATATATATCAATTGTTCCTTCATCTGTCATATTTCTTGCTTCATTAAATAATACTTGTCTTTTTCTTAATTCTGATTGAATTGATGTTAAGGATCTTTGTAATTCATTTGTATCAATATTAGTTATTGTTCCAACTAAGTGTGGTAGTTTTACATCTTTTTTTTGAAAAGCTCCTGCTAGTCCTCCACCCTTATAGTCTATTAGTATAAATGTTACATCATTTGGATGATAATTTACTGCAAGTGATAATACATATGTAATAATAAATTCAGATTTTCCAGATCCAGTACTTCCTGCAATTAAACCATGTGGACCATGAAATTTTTCATGAATATCAAGTACTATTTGCATTCCTGTTTCGTCTATACCTATTGGTGCTTTTAATGATAAAGTTGAATCATTTTTATACCATCTTTCTAGTACATTTAATTGTTCAATTAATCCAACATCATACATTTCCAAAAAAGTATAGTTATTTGGTAATAAATTACTTCCTCCAGCATTAGATCTAATTGGTATGTTAGATAAAACGTTAATTAATTTATTAAAGAAAAATGTAACACCATCTTCAAATGTTATTACTTGTCGATTTGTTGAAGATATTTCATTTTGAAGTATTTCTCCTCTTTTATTATTTTCTATGCTAATAAATGTTTTACATTCATTTGGTAATTGAACAAAATTATTAGTAATACATAATAGACTAAATCCAACATTGGTTTTT
>CAZUHD010000118.1:0-5603 GCA_964620415.1 uncultured Clostridium sp. | reverse complement strand
GATTAACCGAAGATGAAATAAAAAAATTATGTTATGTTTGATATAGCATCTTTTATATATATTTATGCCTAAATTTAAGCTTTTGTAATTATTTCTACAAGATAATATATTTTTTTATTAAAAGGTCAAGTGTAAAAGTAAATTCCAGTTTGAAATCCAAGACTAAACTCCACTTTTAGGGCAAAACTGGAATTTATTTTTAAATTTAAATAAATTTATTTGACAAAAGTAAAAGTAAAATGTAAAATGAAAATATTAAAGAAAACAATAAAAATATTATAAAAAGAAAAAGCTTAGTAAAGGAAAAAAAGTTGTTGCTCTAATCTATTTTTAACTTTGAATATATACTTTCACATATTATGTTAATAAGATTAATTTAGGCATTTTTAATTAAATTGTTTGCCTTTCAGAGATGTAGCAAATCAAATGCAGGAAAGGAATCTTTTTGTTATGAATAAAAAATTGATTGGAATTGTAGGAGTATTTTTAATAATTGTTATAGTTATAATCTGTATTTTAGTCTTAAAGTATAGAACAGATGCTAATGCTACAGGCTCATTTAATAAAATGAGTTGGGTAATTGATGGATATTTGGTTGAAATTAATTCAGAAAATAGAGGACATCCATCAGGTGATAGTTTTTTTTTCACTGATTTTGATATTATAGATGATGAAAATAATAAAACGTACTATTTTGTTGATTTTATTGATGATGTAAAATTATCTTCAGAAAGTAATGAACTAAATGATAATATTTTGGGAATAGAAGAGATTGAAATAAATGGTAAAAAATACACTTACGATTTAGATGATACTAATACCAAAGCTACATTATATTATCAATTACCCGATGGGAAAGGTCAATTTATTATTGAAGTAACTGGATCCCAGACGTTTGATTCTGAAGGCAATCTTCGTGAAGAAGTACCAGTGGTAAATAGAGAAGTACTAGAATCAAAAGAATTAGCAGGGATATTAAACATTTCTATAAGTAAAATAGAAGAATAATATAAAAAGCAATATGAAGAAGATAAGATTTTTTATTTCTTTCATATTGCTTAATTTGTTCAAATTTTTACAAATGCAATACCATTAATTTCACTTATATAGATATAAAGGGGGTATTGAAAAATGAAAAGAAAAGTAGATGTAAGAAAAAAATATACAAAAGAAGCTAAGGAAATGGAGATTACAATTGTAAAACTGGGTGAATTAAATGCTTATTTAACTCTAAAAGAAATCAAAAAAGTAACGAACCCATATGCTATGTATATTAATGGAGAATTAGTAAAAAAAATTGATAAAAATTATACAATATTAGAGTATACTCCTCTCGATGAAAATTATAATGTTAGAGTACATATAGATGATAAACAAAATATATTAGAATATTATTTTGACATTACAAAAGGTAATTGTATCGAAGATGGAATACCATATTATGATGATTTATATTTAGATATTGCTTTTTACCAAGAGTGTGCAACTAAGTCTAGTACATATATTAACCTAGAAGACAGGAATGACTTATCAGCAGCATTAAAAAATGGAGATATAACACAGCAAGAATATGATTTTGCATTTGAAGTTGCTGCAAAATTAATGAAAGAATTAAAAGATGGAACGAATAAATTTGTAAATAGAGGATTAAAAGATTATCTAATATATAGAAAAAATATAATATAATAGAAAATAAATACTCATTATTTATGAGCTGCTAAAATATTAAGTTTATATTGAAAAGAGTAAAAATTATGGATATTTGTAAGCACCTTTTACTGAAAAACATTTACAAATTATACATACATTTTTCACAAAACAATTATAAAATCTTAGATAAATTTAATAATTTTTTGTTATTATAAAAAGTATTGAAGGGAGAAAGAAATGAAAGATAAAATAATGTATTTAATTATAGGTATTTTAATAGGAGCAATTATTACAACTACAGGATTTTTAATTTATAATAAGCTAATTATAAAAAATTCGAATTCACCTGGAATTCAAATGAATGGAGATGAGCAAATGCAACCACCTCCTAACGAAAACATGGAAGAGCCACCTGCAAAACCAGATGGAGAAGAACCACCTGCAAAACCAAATAATTCTAATGATGGTACTAATGTTTAGGAGGCAAGCAATGAAAAAAACAATTATACAAATAGTTATTATTATATTATTAATAACGATTTTAGGTATATTAGTGAAATTTACAGTAAATTCTATCAAAGAAAATAATCGTCCACAAATAGCAGCACAAGGAATAGAAAAACCTAATGAACAAATGGGTAATAGTGATTCTATTGTATATTCTGCAAATAAAGAAATTACAAGTAACAGTGTAGTAGAGAATGAGAGTTTTTCATCTGAAACGTCAGATCAAAATGCAATGTTAGTAACAGGAGATATTGATGTAACACTTGAAAATATAGAAGTTAATAAAACAGGAGATTCTGATGTGGGAGATAACACTAGTTTTTATGGCACAAATTCAGCAATTTTAGCTAAAAGTGGTGCTAATCTAAACATTAAAAATATTACAGTAAATACAGATGCGACAGGAGCAAATGGAGTTTTTAGTTATGGTGGAAAAGCAACAACCAACAATTCTTCAAATGATGGAACAACCATAACAATTAGTGATTCTACTATTACAACTAAAAAAGACAATTCAGGAGGAATAATGACAACAGGTGGAGGCACAATGAAAGCATCTAATTTGACTATAAACACAGCAGGTATTTCAAGTGCAGCAATAAGAACAGATAGAGGTGGTGGAAATGTAACAGTAGATGGTGGAACATATACAACAACAGGTCAAGGCTCACCTACAATTTACTCAACGGCTAATGTAACAGTAAGCAATAGCGATTTAATTGCTAAAGCATCAGAAGGAATAGTTATAGAAGGCAAAAATAGTGTAACAATAAATAATTGTAATTTAACAGATAGTAATACAAAATTAAACGGTAAGTCTACTACTTATAAAAATATCTTTTTATATCAATCAATGAGTGGAGATGCAGAAGAAGGAAATTCAGAATTTACTGCAAATGATAGTGAAATCATAACAAATAAAGGAGATTCCTTTTATGTTACAAATACAAAATCAACAATAAATTTGAAAAATAATACAATTATAAATAATGATAATACTGGAAACTTTTTAAGAGTACAAAAAGACTCTTGGGGTAAGACAGGCTATAATGGTGGAAATGTGGCTCTTATAATGGAAAATCAAGCAACTACAGGAAATATAGTGGTAGATGAAATATCAACATTGGATATGAATATGAAAGACAATTCTTATTATGAAGGAACTATCAATGTAGACAATTCAGCTAAAAGTATAACACTAAAATTAGATGATACATCTAAAATAAAACTTACAGGTAATTGCTACATAACAGAATTAAATGATAGTGATACAACATATAGTAATATTGATTTCAATGGCTACAAATTGTATGTTAGTGGAATAGCAATCAATTAGTTATACAATTTATTTATAATATAAAATTAAAGAATCTCTATTTTTAGGGATTCTTTAACATATAGTTGTATTCCCCAAAAATTATTTATGGAGTTATTTTGGAATGAACTTTATCTACTATTTTAAATTGTAATATAAAGTAAATTTCAGTTGCAAATCCAAGACTAATTCCACTTTTAATTGTTACATCTGATATTATTTTGACAAAATTTTAAGCCTTATCGACGATATTTTTATTAAAGAAATGTTAAATTGAGGAACTGTGAAATGTAACCTAAAATTCACATAAATTAAAGAAATTATTCAAAATTATTGATTATTATTCAAAAATATGTTATATTAAAAATACAAAAAGCAATAAATTTATATAAATTGTATATAATATTATTGCTAGAGATAGCATAAAAAAGTTGGTGAATCCAGCCATAAATTGGAACTTAAAAAAAGCGGTGAATCCAGCCAATAAATTGGAACTTAAAAAAGCGGTGAATCCAGCCAATAAATTGGAACTTAAAAAAGGGGATTAGAGGTAAAACTCTAATCCTTTTACATATATCATACTTTTATAATATTTAATGTATAATTTAAATGCTGAGGAGGTAATTTATTGTGATAAAGAATTTAAAGATTGTTAAAGTTAACTCGGACTACTGTGATTATTTAAGAAAATATGATAGTAAGGTTTCTTATAATAAAAACGAAAAAGAATTAAGACCATTCATAGGAATATTATTCCAAATAGATACTTGTGAGTACTTTGCACCATTATCAAGTCCAAAACCTAAACATAAAACTATGAAAAATACTTTAGATTTCTTTAAAATAAAGGGTGGAGAGTTAGGTGCTGTTAACTTTAATAATATGATACCAGTAGATAAAAATAATTATTCTTTATTAGATTTAAACAAAGAAACTTTAACTATTGCAGAATTGAAATATCAAAAATTATTAAAAGAACAATTATCATGGTTAAATGCAAATTATAATCAGGTAAAAAATAAATCTTGGAAACTATATCAATTATATAATAAGAAAAAATTACCACAAAATATAAAATCAAGATGCTGTAATTTTAAATTATTGGAAGAAAAATGTATAGAGTATAATAATTAATATAGCGATAAAGATCAAATTTTATATTTATGCTTTACATAAATATAGCAAATTGTAGAAATTTGTAGTTACTACTTTTTAGAACGATTTTTAAATAGTTATCCACAGGCATAGGGTATTTTTATTAGAGCTGTAGACTTATCCATAGCTTGCTTTACATAACTATATAAATTATTCTTTTTTTCTTTGTTTATAATTTAACCAGTAAATCTTAATAGAACTTTTTGTTCCATTTGATTTAGTATGGTTTTAGTAAGTGCTTGGGTTATTGTGATGCTTACTTCTTTTATGCTCATTTTTAACTCTTTTTCTAATAATTGTCTTATAGTATGTGCAAATTGTATCAAAAAATAATATGCTTTCATTTCATTGCTATTCATTGAATATATATGTTCTATATTAAATGTTCCGTTCTTCTTAGGGTTAGCAGTAGATTTTAACTATGTTAATAATACTTTTGAGAATACAAAACCTTTTAAGTGGCTACAAGAAATGCTGAAAATTATGGATTTATATTAAGATATAGAAAAGATAAAGAAGATATAAGAGTAGAAAATGCAAAAAATGAATGAGCTTAATATGGGTTTAGAAGAATATATTGTATATTTAAAAAGTAATTAATAAGAATAATTATGTTGTGTGAAAAATAGAAGTTAAAGAAAAAAATATTTTCATTTTAATTTAGACAAAGCCTTCCATTTCAAAGAAAACTCATTATTGGTGTTTTGAAAATGAAAACAAGTAAGTATTTTTTATTTAAGTTTCGTATTTTTTCAAAATTCAAAATCTAAATCATTTAATAAATTTCATTAATATATAAAATATTGGAAATATTTGCCAATTAAAACAGCTAATTTTGTATTTTAAATATGTTTATAAAAAATACCGAAACTTAAAATTATTTTTTACTATTGACTTTTATCTATTTTTTTGGTATTATAACCTGAGTTTGACAGTAAAAAAATGGAAATACACACCTAAATCAGTTGATATAACT
>CAZUHD010000117.1:0-5605 GCA_964620415.1 uncultured Clostridium sp. | reverse complement strand
ATTATTTTTTCTTAACAACAATTAATTGTATTTTATTAATATATCCATCTTCTGAATAACCCATATTTACATTATAGGAATGTTTATCATCCAAAGCATTCATAATTATAGCGCCTTTTTCTTCATCTTTGCTTCTTTCTTTTATATCTATTATTATTTCTGTTCCACTTACTAAATGAATATCTGACATATTTTCTTGAACAAGTTCCATAAGTTTTAGTACATGTTCATATGACAAATTTTCACCTGCATATAATATAAATTGATTATTAAATGTTTGTTTTTGTGATTCTATCTTATCTTGTTCGTCCTGAGCTTTCTTTTTCTCCATTCCATCAATCCATACCAAAATATTATTTAGCATTTTTGTATTTACTTTTGATTGAGTTTCTTCTATACTAGTAATAAATCTATTTTTTAAGTTATCCAAAATACTAAAGAACTCATCCTTTTCATAGTTATTTAATATTATATTATTATTGTCATTAAATGATATTTCCGATGTATTTCCACTTGATATATTAATATTTGAGCTAGCTTCTATATTCAAAGAAGCAACTTTATCATTACTCAAGTTTAAATCTCCATTTACTTGTATTTGATTTTCACTCTTTATTATGTTTAAATTCATTTCTAAAGATGTATTATTTGTGTCTTCATATGTAAAATTTCTTGTTGTGCCTTCTTCTCCTGAAGTTCTAGTTAAACTATAAGTTTTAACATCTTCCCCTGTTTCTGTTAAAGTAGATGCTTTTAAAATAAGTGCTGAGTTCGTCGTATCTAATACATAGCCATATTCAGCTGTATCAATCTTAAGTTCAGTTCTTACAGTAATTCCTTTTGTTTCATATACTGTAATTGTTATTATTCTTGTATCTTCTCCTTTATATTCTAAGCCACTAGATATTTCTTGTATTTTTGAAACAAATCTATCTTTTAAGGTTTCCCCTTCTGGTAATATAATTCCAGCTTCACGTATTCTAGAATCTATCTCGCCTATTTTTGTTAAAATAATATCATCCTGTGCTAATTGATTTAAAATTCTTTCATACATTTTATCAAATTCATTTTTAGTTATTTTTAATGAATAAGCATTTGTTTTTATGCTTTCTCCATTATTTAGTGTTATAACTGTATTACTATTTGAAGAAAATGATTTTTTATCTATACCTGCAAATATTGCTTTCATGTATGTATTTGTTATAGTTTCTATTTCCTTATCAGAAAAGTTTAATAATCCAGATACATTTACCTTTTTTAATTTATCTTCAAAGTATTCTCCATCATATCCTATACTAGAAATAAAATATTTCATATTTTCATTTTTTATACTTACAAATTGCTGAACTAAATTTGCAAGTCTAAGTCCATACATTTCATTTTCTCTTAAAAGTTCAATCCTAGATAATTCATTATCATTATAAGCCATTTTTATATTTCTGTATGATTTTTCTTTCGAATTTTCAATAACACCTTCTTCTTCTAAAGTATATACTTCTTCTTGGTCATCTTGTTTCTCTAAATATTTCAAAACAAGATTTAAATTATCACTATAATCATTATTTTGTAATAGGTCAATATCTTTTTCTTCTTCTGAAATGTCCAGTACTTCTGATATATTATTAAAGTTTTGAGAAATATATTTCATAAATAAGGTTTCTGATGATTTAAACACATCTGTAGTAACATATAGTATAACCGATATAGAAATTATTAAAAGCATTATAACAGCTGATGCAATCATTATTGCTCTTACTTTTGTATCTTTCATAATTAGAACATCTCCTTTCCCTATTTCTAATTAATCTATTTAAATCTATTTATAGTCTTTGTTTTAAAACTTCATATAGTACGATTCCTGCTGATACAGATGCATTTAATGAGGTAATTTTCCCTTTCATTGGTATTTTTACAGAAAAATCACAACTTTTTTTAACTAAGTCGCTCATTCCACCCTCTTCATTTCCTATTACAATTGCAATTGGTCCTTTTAAATCTTGTTCAAAATAAAATTTGTCAGCATTCATATCTGTTCCACAAATCCATATTCCTTTTTCTTGTAATTTTTTAATTGTTTCTGAGATATTTGCTACTCTTGCAATTTTTATATATTCAAGAGCACCAGATGCAACTTTACTGACTGTACTATTTACACTCGCTGCTCGTCTTTTAGGGATAATTATTCCATGTACTCCTGCTGTTTCAGCAGTTCTAATTATTGCTCCTAAATTATGAGTATCTTCTATTCTATCTAAAATCAATATAAATGGATCTTCATTTCTTTGTTTCGCTATTTCTAAAATGTCTTCTACTTCTACATATTTATATGGTGAAACTATTGCAATTACGCCTTGATAGTTGTCGGTTTTAGCAATTAAATCCATTTGTCTTTTATCTCTTTCTATAATTACAATTTTTCTTTGTTTTGCAACCTCTAAGATTTTGTTTATAGAGCCTTTTCTATCTCCCTTTGTTATATAAATCTTGTTAATGTCTCTCCCACTTTCTAGAAGTTCCATTACTGCATTTCTTCCTTCTATTTGGTCGTCAAATATTTTTTCTAAATCTTCCTTTATTTTTTCCTCTTTGTCCTCTATTCTTCTCATTGTTCTTCTTCTTTCCATTTGTCCTCTTCTATCTTGTATGCCTCTATTCGTTTCTCTTCTGTTTGATCTTCTTCTGTTTTCGTTTCTTCTACTATCTTCTTTTCTTCTATCTACTTGGTTCATTTTATTCTCACTTTCATTTAAAATCCCTATACTATTAATTTTACTACTTTTTAACAAAAAAATCAATATAAAACGCAGTAATACGTAACAACAAATAAAAAATTTTTATTGAAAAGCATTATTTTCTTAAGCATAGATCAATTTTTTATATTGTTTTACTGATTTTTTACCTTAAATCTAAATCATCCGATACTTTATATTCAATATCTTCCATATAATCAAAAATCTCCCTCACCCTTTTTAAAGTAAGCATAGTCATCTTTGGCTGAGGATTTTTTGGATCATCTGATAATAATTTCTGTGTATAACAATTTTTAGCTGTTCTAAATAATACATATCTATTTCTAACATAAGTATAATAAATTTGATAACCATTTTTTAAATCTTCGTACATCTTTTCAAATGTATATTCTTTATTTGTTTCCATACTATTCTCCAATTTATTTAATCATTTCTAAAAATTCTTGTTCAGTTAAAATTTGTATTCCTAAACTTGTTGCTTTTGTAAGTTTACTACCCGCTTCTTCTCCAGCTAGTAAATATGATGTTTTTTTAGAAACTGAACTTGAAACTTTGCCTCCGAATTTTTCGATAATGTTTCCTGCTTCTTCACGAGTAAAGTTTTCTAGGCTTCCTGTAAGAACAAAAGTCTTCCCGCTAAATCTTTCGTCAGCTTCTTCTAAATCTTTTGCTTCTGTATTTACTCCTGCAATTTTTAATCTCTCAATTAAATCTTTTGTTTGCTCTTGTGAAAAGAAATCAACTAGACTTGTCGCCATAATTGGACCTATATCTTCTATATTTGATAATTCTTCTACACTTGCATTTGCTAGATTATCCAATGTTTTAAATTTTCTTGCTAAAACTTTTGAAGCTTTTGATCCTATATGATTTATTCCTAAAGCTGTAATTAATCTATATAAATCATTTCGTTTACTATTTTCTATTGCATTTATAAGATTGCTTGCAAATTTTGTTCCATTTTTTTTAAGTGATGAAACATCTTCAAAAGTAAGATTATAAATATCTGCAATATTAGAAATAAGCTTTTTATTAAGCAAAGTATCAATTATATTTTCTCCAAGTCCATCAATATCCATAGCCTCTCTTGATGCAAAATGAACTAGATTTCTATATAGCTTTGCTGGGCATTCTATTCCAGTACATTTAATTGCTGCTTCGCCGTTCTTCTCTTACAGTTTTTGCTCCACAAACAGGACATTTATCTGGCATTTTAAAATCCTTTTCATCACCTGTTCTCTTTTCTTTTAAAACTTTTACTATTTCTGGAATTACGTCCCCTGCCTTTTGAATTACAACAGTATCTCCAATTTTTATTTCTTTCTCTTTAATAAAATCCTCATTGTGAAGTGTAGTCTTAGAAATAGTTGAACCTGCTACTTGTACAGGTTCTAGTATAGCAAGAGGAGTTATTACCCCTGTTCTTCCAACATTACATACTATATCTATTAATTTAGTTTGTTTTTGTTCTGGTGGGTATTTATATGCTACCTGCCATCTTGGGTTTTTAGCCGTTGTGCCTAAAATTTCTCTAAAATTTAAATCATCTACTTTTACAACTGCACCATCTATTCCATATTTTAGAGTATCTCTTTCATCTTCTATTTTTTTTATAGCATTTTTCACATCTTCAAAAGATTTGCAAAGAATTTTTACAGGATTTACATTAAATCCCAATTTTTCTAAGTATTTTAAGGCTTCATAATGTGAATTTATTTCTTTTCCCTCTATTTTTTGGATATTATAAACAAAAATATCCAAAGGTCTCGTTTTTGTAATCCCACTATCTAGTTGTCTTAAAGACCCCGCAGCTGCATTTCTTGCATTAGCAAAAAGTTCTTCTCCATTTTCTTCTCTTTGCTTATTCATTTTTTCAAAATCTTTTGTTGATATAAATACTTCTCCTCTTACTGTTATATCAACTTTTTCAGTTAATTCTAGTGGTATGTTTTTTATTGTTTTTAAATTATTAGTTACATCTTCTCCAACTAAACCATTTCCACGAGTTGCGCCTCTAACAAATATGCCATCTTTATATTCTAATGAAGCTGTAAGCCCATCTATTTTAGTTTCTACAACAAAATTATGATTTTGTATTTTTTGCTCTATTCCCTGTTTTGTTATTTTATTTACATATTCTTCTATTTCATCTAAATTAAACAAATCTTGCATACTTAAAAGTGGTACTTCATGCTGTACTTTATCAAAGCCTGATTTAACTTCCCCACCTACATGTTGAGTATATGATTCTTTATTTACAAACTCTGGGTATTTTTTTTCCAAGTCTCTTAGTTCTAGCATCATCATGTCATATTCAAAATCTGAAATTTCAGGTTTATCTTCATCATAATATTTCTTTGCAAAATACGATGTTTTTTCCACTAATTCATCAATTCTCTTTTTAGCTTTTGCTTTATCCATAAGCCATCCTCCATGAAGTTTATTATATACCAAAGCAAACAAAAAATAAAGGAATTTTTAAAATTCCTTTATTTTAATTTTATATTATTCTTCTGCACGTGCTTGAACTATTACTCTTTGTTCAGTACTGTCATCAGCACATGTCGTTAATGTTACCTCTTTATTTCCATCAGTATCTCTATTGTAGAAAGATACTTCATCTTTTGTCGTTGTAAATACACTCTTTACTGTATATGTAACTCTATTTCCATCTAAATCTGTTAAATAAATTTTATCTCCTTCTGCTAATTTTTTTGTATTAGAGAAGAATGAACCATTTCTATAATTATGTCCTGATATTACAACATTTCCTGGTACATTTAGCTGTGCTGTAGCAGGGTAAACTGCTGAAACAGATAATTCTAACTTTTTTGGTGTTGGTGGTGTTTGATATA
>CAZUHD010000116.1:4497-5675 GCA_964620415.1 uncultured Clostridium sp. | reverse complement strand
AATAAAAAGTTACAATATTTAATTTTTATTAACACAAATAGACAAAAAAAGATAATTTTTGGAAGTTTATGAGATTGCAGGATTAATTTTTTTATGCTGTGAACTGTAACAGATTTTAGGATTTTTTATACATATTACGAAATTACATTATATCAATTAAAAATTTTTTTCATATAATAAAAATAAGGAGGTATTTATTGTGGGAGAAAATGAAATTATTGATGGAGAAATAGAAATAACTCCAGAAATGTTAGAAGTATTATCAAATTGTAAGGAAGAAGGTGAAGAATAATTACGAAATCAGAATTAGTTTCTTTAACTGTGAAAGCTAATCCTACCAATTATACAGTTGGCAGAGCAGGCTATACAGTAAGTAAAATTACTCCTCACCATATGGCAGGTGTCTTAACAGCAGCACAATGTGGGAAGATTTTTCAAAGTGAATCCAGAAATGCTAGTTCAAATTATGGCATTGGTAATGATGGAACAATAGCTTTATATGTTGATGAAGATAATCGTGCTTGGACTTCTAGTTCTAAATCAAATGACTGTCAAGCAATAACAATAGAAGTATCTAATAGTGCTACTGGTGGAAACTATCCAATATCTGAGGCTGCTTGGAATTCTTTAGTTAATTTATGTGTAGATATTTGTAAAAGGTATAATTTTAAATTATTATATGATGGAACTCCTAATGGAAGTTTAACCAAACATAATATGTTTGCTAATACAAACTGTCCTGGAAATTATTTAGAAAGTAAATTTCCAGAATTAGCCGATACTGTAAATTCTATATTAGATGGTTTGAAGCCTAAGCCTGAACTTCCTAAGCCATCTCCTCTTAGTAGAAAAATAGGTGATGTAGTTACAATAAATGGCGTATATGTAGCAAGTAATTCTACAAAAAAATTAAAACCTGCTAGAACCACAGGAACTATTACTAAAATAATTAATGGTGCTTTAAATCCTTATTTATTAGATAACGGGAATTTAGGATGGGTTAATGATAATGTTATCATAAGTTCTAATGAAGCACCTTCTACTTTAAAAGATACTGAAACAATAGTAAATGAAGTTATTGCAGGTAAATGGGGAAATGGTGATGAAAGGAAAAAAAGGCTAAATGCCGCAGGTTATAATTATACTGAAATTCAAGCTCTTGTAAATAAAAAATTACG
>CAZUHD010000116.1:0-4397 GCA_964620415.1 uncultured Clostridium sp. | reverse complement strand
TACTGTTTATATCATAAATATTTTATATCTCTTTTATAATTTAAAATATTCCTACAATATTTCCATTTTCGTCTATATCAATTTGTTCTGCTGCTGGTACTTTTGGCAAACCTGGCATTGTCATTATTTTTCCTGTATAAACTACAATAAATTCTGCTCCATTTCTTAAAATCACATCACTTACTGTTATTTTAAATGGTTCTTTACATTCTAAGTTTTTGTCATCATCTGATAATGAATATTGTGTTTTTGCAATACAAACTGGTAATTTTGTTTTTCCTAAGTTTTTAATTTTTTCTATATTTTCAAGAGCTACATCAGTAAAATCTACTCCTGATGCTCCATAAACGTTAGTTGCTACTTTTTCTATTTTTGTTTTTATATCATCTTCATCTTCATAAATATATTTAAAATTGTGTTTCTCTTCAGCAAGTTTTACTATTTTTTCTGCAATATCTATTGCACCTTCTCCACCTTTTGCCCATCCTTCTACAACACTTACTTCAATATTTTTTTCTGCAAGTTTATTTGTAACATATGCAATTTCTTCTTCAGTATCTGTATTATATCTATTTAATGCAACAATTACATTTAAGCCAAACTCATTTTTCAAATTATGTACGTGTTTATATAAATTGTCCATTCCAGCTTCTATAGCACTATCATTTTGTTTAAAAATATCTTCTTTAGATACTCCCCCATGGTATTTTAAAGCTTTTATCGTTGCAACTATTACCACTACATCTGGATTTAGGCTTGCCTTCCTACATTTTATATCTAAAAATTTTTCTGCTCCTAAATCTGAACCAAATCCCGCTTCAGTAATTGTATAGTCTCCTAATTTTAAAGAAAGTTTAGTTGCTCTTATAGAATTACAGCCATGTGCAATATTTGCAAATGGTCCTCCATGAATTATACATGGTGTATGTTCTAAAGATTGTACTAAATTTGGGTTTATTGCATCTTTTAACAAAACTGTCATTGCTCCTTCTGCTTTTAAGTCTTTTGCATATACTGGCTTATCATCTTCATTATAACCTATTATAATATTCCCTAAACGGACACGTAAATCTGTTAAATCTTTAGATAAGCATAATATTGCCATTATTTCAGATGCAACTGTTATATCAAATCCATCCTCTCTTGGAACTGTTCTTTTTTCTCCAGAAAGACCTGTATTTACCTTTCTTAATTGTCTATCATTTAAATCAAGGCATCTTTTCCATGTAACTTTTTTTATTTTTAGTTCATTTCCAAAATATATGTGATTGTCTATTATTGCAGATAGCAAATTGTTTGCTGCTGTGATAGCATGTATATCGCCAGTAAAATGCAAGTTTATATCTTCCATTGGGGCAACTTGTACTTTTCCACCACCTGTTGCTCCTCCTTTTATTCCAAAAACAGGACCTAATGAAGGTTCTCTTAGAGCTAAAATTGCTTTTTTATTTATTCTATTTAATCCATCAGCTATTGCTATTGACACTGTTGTTTTTCCCTCTCCTAAAGGTGTTGGACTCATTGCTGTTACTAAAACTAACTTCCCATCTTTTTTATCTTTTAATCTTTCAAATGCTTTTTCATTAATTTTTGCTTTATATTTTCCATATTGTTCAAGTTCATCTTCTTTTAAGCCACATTTTTTTGCTATATCCTCAATTTTATCTAATTTAGTATTTCTTGCAATTTCTATATCTGTCATATTTTCCCTCCTTCTATTTATTTTTTATATTATTTTCTACTTTTTTTCCTCTTCTTCTTTTGAATTATTTACTACTTCATTTTCATCACTACTAAGGTTGCTATTAGTATTTTCATTTGTTTCTGTATTTGTATCTGTATTTGTATCATCTTTAATATTATTATCTTCTGGTTTTGTAGTCGAATTATTATTTTCTACATTTTGAGTATTGGTCTCATTTTCTGGTACTTGAATATCATTTTGATTAGTATCATTATTCTCTTGTTTTGGTTTTTCTTCTTTTGGTTCGCTATATGTATGCCACGGATTTCTTGAATCAGAATCTGTGGGATCCCAATTTCTACAAGCTGTATTTGAAGATATTTTTTTAGCTGTTGGTTTTCCAAGTGAACCTGAAGTAGAATTTGAATAAAATTCAACATATGTTCCACTTGCACAGTTATTATAAATCCACATAGCATCTGCTACTGAAAGTCTTATACATCCTGCAGAAGCAGTTGTTCCTAATTTATCATACTCCCAGTACTCTAAACTATCAGGAGATTCTTTTGTATATGGTACAGAATGGAATAATATATGTCCTGTTATTCTTGAACAATATTGCCCATAAACTCCTCCATATAGTGCGTGCCACTTATACTTATCTGTCATTTTATATACTCCAGAAGTTGGTGTTACAGTTCCTGTTGAACATACCATTGCTTTTACTGGTACTGTATATTTTCCTGAGCCATCCTTTTTATATATAGTCACACAATTTGCCGAACAATTAATTTTTATATAATAAGGTAATTTATTATTCTGCTGCATAGTTTCCTCATCTTTCTCATCTATTATAACTTTTGTATCTTCTGCTTCTTCGTCCCAACTTGTATCTTCCATAAGAACAACCATACTATCACTTTGTACTTCATTTTCTAATACTGGTTCTTCTTTTTCTTCTACAGCATCCATCATATCAGAAGAAGCTTTTTCTGCAACATATTTCTCTTTTTGAGTTCTGCTTATTAATATCGCAATAAAAACAATTAATACTATAATTACAATTAATAAAAACACTTTTTGTTCTTTTCTAATTTTTTTAGTTTTTCTCATTGTTTTTTATCCTTTTTTCTTGTATTTCCTCTTTTATTTTAACATTATTTTATTTTATCGTCAATATATTTTTTGGCTGTATAATAACCTTTTTCAAATAAATACTCCATTTTACTTTTTTCAAGTAAACCCACTTTTTTTGTTGTAATTGTAATCAAATCATCCATTCCTTCTAGTTCATAATTTGCAAGTTCATGTTCCATTATAGTTATTGCCCTTACTGCTATTTCAACCATATTATCACAATATTCATTATGATCTAGATATGAAGCAAAATTTATCCCTAAAACTTTATCTGCTCCAATTTGTTTTAGCCCCTTCCAAGCTACGTTTTCCCTTATGCCTCCATCTACTAGTTGTAAATCTTTATATTTATATGGAGAATATACCCCTGGATATCCACAACTGCTTCTTACAGCTACGTCTATTGGTACATCTGTAATATATTGTACTTCATCAGTTATTGATTTTCTCACTTCTTTTGAACAAAACATGACAACTCCACCATTTTTTATATTAACTGCTGGTATTATTATCGGCATTTTTATTTCATTTATTGTTTTTATGTTATTTTCCTTACAAATATCTTTTATTGCTTTTGTTAAAACATTTCCACTATTTAATCCATCTACTACTATTTTTCCTGTAAATAATAGTCCAAGTATAATTTTGAATATATTTTTTATATCCACATATCTCAATTTACCTACATATTTTTTTAAAATTTCATACATTTCGTCACTAGTATATCCTAAAGCATACAGAACCGCTATAATGCTTCCTGATGATGTCCCTGACACCATATCAAATTTCATATTTTTTTCTTCTAATGCTTTTAATGCTCCTATATGAGCAAATGCCTTTATTCCTCCTCCTGAAAAACATAATCCTGTTTTTGACATAATCCACCTCCAAAAAAGCCTAATTATTAACATTATATTAATAATTAGGCTTTTTTGTGTAATTTTCTTACAGATAAGTTTTCAATTTTTCTACACTGTCTTCTTGCATTTTTACAAAATCATCAAGAAGTGTACGAATGTCCTCATTAATATCTGGATTTTGATTTAATAGTCTTCTTCCTTCTATAATTCCCATATTTGTACCATTAAGTAAAAGTTCTGAAAGATTTGAGTTACTTTTGTCATTCATTGCTTTCATTTGAACTCCCCACCAAGTCATAACTTTATTCATAGGACTTGTTTCATGTGGTTCTTTTTCATAGGTGTAATCTTCATATAAATTATTTGCCCTTCTAGAAATGTCTTTATATTTATTATATTCTAAATCTAAAGTTTTTTTAAAATCATCATCTCCCACTTTTTTTATAATAAATTCTATAGCATCCATTCCCATTGTAGCTCCCTTATTTACTTCATCTAATACATTCATGTCATTTTCCTTCATAAATAATCCTCCTTCTCTTTTATTTTATATCTATTTTCTTCATTTTCTTGAAAAAAATTCATCATTTTGAAAAAAAACTATTGACAACTTTTATAAAACATAGTATACTTACTATTGTTAAAAAATATGGTCGTTTAGCTCAGCTGGAAGAGCATCTGCCTTACAAGCAGGGGGTCATAGGTTCGAGCCCTAT
>CAZUHD010000115.1:0-5904 GCA_964620415.1 uncultured Clostridium sp. | reverse complement strand
TGCTTGAAAAAGATGAATATAAAATTAAAATTATACCAGGTGATTATAGCAATATAAAAATTACAACTAGCGAAGATTTGGATATTGTAAAGAAATTATTACTGGAAATATAAATATTATAACTACAAAAATAATTTATAAAAAATCAAGGAAATAAGTTATAGAAAACTATTTCCTTTTATTATTTTATACAAAATTAAAATAAATAGTTTATTTCATGTACCACCATTATATGAAAAATAATAATAAAATATTACAATTAGAACAAAATAAATAAAGGAAGGAACTTATCATGTTTTTATATGTAATATTTATAATTATTGGATTTATATTGCTATCAAAAGGTGCTGATTTCTTAGTAAATGGAGCTATTCAAATAGCAAAGAAATTTAATATTCCAACAATAATAATTGGTCTAACAATAGTAGCCGTAGGAACTTCCATGCCAGAATTAATAGTAAGCATAACTGCTTCTCTAAGTGGACATTCAGATATATCCATAGGAAATGTTATAGGAAGCAATTTAGCGAACCTACTATTAATACTAGGGATCTGTGCGCTCATAAAACCATTAAAATTCAAAGAGCAAACTGAAAAAATAGAAAACTTTATAGTATTATTTTCAATAATATTATTATTTATATTTGGTAATAATAAAGGAAATGTAATATCTAGAACAGAAGGACTTATTTTTATAATCTGTACGATTATATTTATAATATACAATATACTATTAGCAAAAAAGCACCCTATAGAAGAAACAGAAGTCAAAATAAAACTTTCTACAATAAAGACAATAATTTATATACTAATAGGAATAATAGCATTAAAATTTGGAGGAGATCTTGTAGTAGAATATGCATCAAATATAGCTGCTTATTTAGGACTTAGTGAAAAATTAATAAGTGTAACTGTAATATCTTTTAGTACAAGCTTGCCAGAATTAATAACCTGTATAACAGCCACGAAAAAAGATGAAAGTGACATAGCAATAGGCAATTTATTAGGATCACAAATACTTAATATATTCTTAATAATAGGAATATCGGCATTAGTTCAGCCAATAGAGTATTCTCCAGAATATAATATACACATATATTTTCTTATACTAGGGACAATATTTCTCACATTATACCCATTTGAGGGGAAAAAACACTATATAAGTACTGGAAATGGAGCATCTCTTTTAGCATTATATATAATATATATTTCATATTGCATTATAAAATAGACATATAAATTATATGCCTATTTTATAATATGACTTAATACTTTGCACAATTCCATCTATATAGCCTTGTTTATTATTTAAAATATTTTCTAAATCTTTACTTATAGCCATATATCCAAGTTCAATTTGGTAAGCTTCAATTCCAACATTAGAATTAAAAAATTTATTTGTTCCAAAAGACTTATTTCTACCATCAACAAATGCGTTAGTAGAAATTCCACCTGTTTCACGAATTACATAAATATATGGTGTAGAAGTAGTAATTTTATAAGGTTCATATCCATTTTTATTAGCTCTAGCATCTGATGCTACAATATCAGCATTTCTAAAATTTTTAACATACACTCCATCTTTTTCCTGATACATATTATTTTTTGAAAACTCAGTATTAGCAGAGGTAACAATAGAACTTGCAATTGTACTTGCAAAATCAAGGTTACAATTACATGGAGCATAGACTTCTACTCCACCAGAATCTTTAGAATATTTATTTTCATTAACGTGAATTGATAAAATTAGTTTAGCATGAGAAGCATTTAATAAATTAATTCTACCATTATCATCATACATAGTTAAAGTAGTATCTTCTTTAGGATTATCATTTTCAGAACGTGATACAAAAACTTTTAATCCTAAATTTTCTAGTTCTGTTTTAAGGCTAATACAAAAATCAAGAACGATATTAGATTCTGTATATTCACCAGACTTAGCACCTTTATCCAATCCTCCATGACCTGGATCAAGAGCTATATCGTACACATCATCAGGAAGTGATGTAGCATTATCAACAATTATAGACATATATGAAATATCATTGTAATTTTTAAAACTTACATCAATTTTATTATTTTTTCCATTTTTAGTTATTGTATAATAAGTAATATCATTATAATTAGAAGCATTAGATAAAGAATAATATTTTACATCACTATTAGAATAAGTAACTTTTAGTAAAATAAAATAATCATCACAATTTAAACTTTCAAAGTCAATACCACTATTTAACTCACTAAAAGTAGAAAATGATAATATATTATCAGAAATATTAAACTCTGATTTTATTTGTTCTTCATTACCATTTAAATCCTTTAGAATTAAATCCACATAATCAACATTAATTCCAGAAATATTTATAATATCTAAAGTACCCTCTACATTAAAATGAGTTCCATATACCGCATATTTTGTAACATTTACAGAATTAAGCTTATCTATGCTGCTAAAAATTTCTTGAGTTCTAAGTTCTTTAATCTTTTGAGGGTCATTGTCTTGCTTCACTTTTATATATATTAATACAATCATAAAAAGTATAAAGAAAACTATTATAAAATTTAATAACCTATTTTTACCTTTAGTTTTATTATTACTCAAATCAATCATCCTATCTTTAATTAATTTCTGTTATTTTCAAATTATATTTATCTTCTAGAATCTTTTTCTTCACAATGTATTCCTTAGTCCTAAAGCCTTTTACATCAATAACATCATAAGTTCCGTCATTATTAAACACTATAAAATCAGGTTTATATTTAAGTTCTGGCGCAAGGATAAAAATGGGTTGTAAGCAAAATCCTTTAATATCATTAGCTTTTAGTCTAAGCTTTAATTCATTATAAAAATTAGCTTCTTTTACACTATCAAAAGTATGACCATCAACAGATGTTTTAGTGGATTTATATTTTGCCTTTTTAGGTGTTCTCTTATCTATGTAATTTTTATAATCTTCTACACTCCAAGTTTCCACATTAATTCCCTCTTTCTATTCTATTTCTTGTTTTTTATAAATTATTATATTTAAGATAATAAAGCATAATTGCAATATTTTGACTTGCATGTTTAAAAAAATTCTTTTTTACCAATTCAATACATTCCTCTAGTGGGATTTTAAGTACTTCTGTTATATGCTCATCATCATCTAAATGCATTTTTCCCTTTTCTAAATCTTTAGCAAAAAAAAGATAGAACTTCTCATTAGTATATCCACATGATGGATATATATCTATTAATGGTTCAATGATTTTAGCCTTAAAACCTGTTTCTTCTTCAAGTTCTCTTCTAGCTGCATCTATTGGGTTTTCTCCATTTTCTATCATACCTGCAGGCAATTCTAAAGATTGTTCTCCAATTATTTCTCTATATTGTTTAACAAATATTACTTCATTATTTTTAGTAATTGGAAGTACTATGGATGCTGGAGCTGTATCTATTCCATCTCTTATATATATTTTTTTATTTTCGTCTTCCCACGTCTTTTGTATAACATTAAATCTTTTTCCTTCGTATTTTAATTCTTCTTTTATTAATTTTGGCATAAAAACCTCCTCAATTTATAAAACATATACTTATTTTATATAAATAAATTAAATTTGTCCACAAAAAAATTAAAATTCACATATTTTTGTATAAATAGAGAAGTATAAATAATAGTAAAATGGATAAAATATAAGCTAAAAAATTATGATTTTAACAACATTTGGAATTTGTGTAAAATATAAAAAATATTTTCTTAAAGTGTTGACAAACTAAGGTAATATATGGTAAGATAAAGGGTGTTAGAGCTGACACGGAGAGGTGGTCGAGTTGGTTTATGGCACCAGTCTTGAAAATTGGCGTGCGTGAAAGCGTACCGTGGGTTCGAATCCCACCCTCTCCGCCATAAAAGATAAGCCATAAATTACTTGTTCTTAGTAATTTGTAAGGCTTTTTTTAATATAAAAATATAAATTTAATTCTAAACCATATGTAGGTGTACCCAAGTGGTTGAAGGGGACGGTTTGCTAAACCGTTAGTGTTCGTAAGGGCAGCGGAGGTTCAAATCCTCTCACCTACGCCAAAATCATATTATTGTTGATTTTCAAGATTTCGACTATTTTTAAAGTAATGAAATATGTTTAAAAATTTTTACACGGATGTACAAAGGCTGTACTAATTTTAAATTGTTGTACATTTTTATTTTTCATTTTTTTCCATTCTTATTTTATCATTAACAAATATAAATTATTAAATATTATTAATAAGTCCTTTATATGTAAAAGTCAGCTTCAATGTGTGAGTATTTGTAATACATAGCTATAAAGGGCGTATTGTATAAAATAAAAAAACTTGCCTTTTCATCTATAGAATTTCCTATTAGTTTTTTATTTACGTCTAGGTTTATACTAGTGATATTTCTTTCTAATATTAATGATAGAAAATAACTTGTTATTTCTTTATTTTCCTCGCTACCAAATAATTTTTGGAAAACTATGTCCTTTTTTAACTGTAATATTTTGTCTTTTTCTTTGTTGTTTTGCGTCAATTTTTACCTCCTATTTTTTGATTTTACAAAAACTTGATTCAAATTTTTTAGAAAATCAAAAAAACAAAAGATAAGAATTAAATTTTTTTGAAACAAAATATTTCCATTTAAAGATCTTGAAAAAAAGTTTTTGTTATTTAATTTACATTTTTATTATAATATCTTCCATAATGTTTGTCAATAGCATTTTTAGCTGTTTTATTTTCACATAAAATAAAACGTTACAGTTCACAGCAAAAAATAAGAAAAATTTTCGATTTTTCTTATTTTTTGAATATTTATATTTTGATATTTAATTAAATTTCATCAACATATAATTCATCTACTACTGCTACAACTGTGTATTTCTTTAACTTTTGTATGTTTTTTATTTTCTCTAAATTGCTATATTCTAAAATCTGTTCTTTTGCTTTTGCCTTTGTTTCTTCAAGTAAGTTTTCTTCACTCTTTTTTAAGTATTTGAATTCTATTAATATTGAATAATAATCCTTTGTATTACTTTTAGGAAGCACCAGTAAATCCATATATTTTCTGTTGACTTCAAGTTCAGATATTATTTCAAATTCATTCATTTCTGTTAATATTAAATTATATGCAAATTTTATATTTTTTTCATCAAAATTAATGTAATCCCTATTAGATAATTTATGCAATAGTTCGTGAATTTCTTTAGTTAATTTTTCTATTTTTCCTTCGTTTGAAATTTCCTTGTAAATATCTTCTTGCCTATTAGTTAGTTCATTGTTCACTTCATTATCTAATAAATTATAGTAGTATTCTTGATATAATCCTCTCATTACTTTATTTGGTATTGCCAATATATCTTTTTCTCCATCTGTGCTTTCTATTGTTAAATAGCCTAAATAAAATAATAATGAAAACATATCATTAATTGTAGCTTGTTTCATTGGATTAAATTTTTCAGTTATTTCTGTACGAACTTCTTCTTCAATTAACGATTTTCTTATAACTTCAAACTTTTCTCTATCTCTACACAAATTCAACATATTCTCTATTTTTGACGAATCACTATCTACATTTACATCTGTCATTTTGTTAGGTAATCTTTTTAAATTTACATAACAATCTAAGAAATATAAGCACATTGTTGAATTATATATTTTTACCGCATCATCATTTCTTGAAAATTTATATCCATTATAATATTCCTTCATTATTGGTAAAATATATTCTTGCTTTTCTTTTGAAAGTTCTTGGCTATCCATTATTTGAATTAGCTCTTCTTCTGTAAATCCCATCATTTCATTAAAACGCTCATCTAATGTTATATTTGATGCAATATTAAATCCAGAGGTTAGGCTATCTAATGTAACTGGTGCTACTCCTGTTATAAACATTCTATCTACTACTGTTT